>CAJXSA010000027.1 GCA_913060595.1 uncultured Ignavibacteria bacterium | reverse complement strand
ACGGAGCTTGAAAACAGGAGCAATGAACTTCGGGCCTCTCATGTCGATATCGAAGAACAGGTGTCACAGAAAAAACTGCAGGCGGAATCGAGGCAGCAGCGGCGACTGCAGCTGACACAGCAGATCGCACACGAGGAAAATGAGCTGGAGAAACTTGCCGCACGTCGCGAAACCATCGACCGGGTGACCGCGCGACTGGCGGAAGAAGACAGCGAGGCAGAGAACAACCTGCAGTCACTGCGTGCACGAATGGAGGAGCAGAATGCGGGACAGTCGGCACTCTCCGATACGGTGGTCGCGGCGGAACGCGAATTTCACGTCATGGAGGAACGCAAGCAGGCGCTGCGCGGAGAGATCGATCAGCTGCAGAATCGGGCGTTCGAAATCCAGGGCCTCATCGGTGAGAAAATGACGCGCATCGATTTTCTCAATGGACTCGTGGATCGACTCGAAGGATACAACGAGAGTGTGCAGCATCTGCTTCGCAATCGCGCCTGGGCGACGTCGCGATACGGAACGATCGCGGATGCCATTAACACGCGTGAGGATCTCCGCGTCGCCATCGAAGCGGTGCTCGGTGATGCCGCCCATTATATCCTGGTCAACGATGTGACAGAAGCGATCAGCGGTCTGCAGAATCTCAAGGAGCACCGCAAGGGCAAAGCCACCTTCGCCGTCCTGTCACGCATGCCCGCCTCGTCCGTGTCAACCTTCCCCATCGCGGGAGACGGCATCCTGGGATGGGCGCTCGACCTCGTCCGCTATGAACCGCAATACAACGATCTTTTCACCATGCTCCTCCGCCACGTGCTCATCGTGCGTGACGCCGAGGTCGCGAATTCCTGCATTCGTGAATACCCGGACATCCGTTGCGTGACGCTTGGCGGGGACATTTTCGACAGTAACGGCCTGGTGAGGGGCGGAAGTCACGGCCAGGAAGAAGGCAGCATGATCGGAAAGAAAGACCAGATCGCTGCCCTTTCCCGCGAAGTCGAAGTGCTGAAAGGCAAACTGGTCGAAAACCAGGATCTTCTCGAGGAAAAAAATCTCGACTACAGCGGCATTGATCTCAAGACGCTCGCGGAAAACATGAAGCAGACCCAGCAGGAGCTGTCCGCCTTCGAGCGCCAGGTCGCGCAGATGATGTTTGAAATTGAGAAATTTGAGCGCGGACTGGAGAAGAACCGCGAAGAGCGGGAGCGCCTCGCAGATGAATTCGAGGAAATAGAAGCGCGCGAGCAGGAACAGGAGCCGAAGATCGCCGAGCTGCGTGCACAGCAGGATGGGATCGAGAATGAGGTGCGCAAGGAAGCCGAGATCCTTGGTGAACTGGAAAAGGCATACAACCGCAGCAATGAAGAGGTCAACACGGCCAATCTCGCAGTCGTTCAGAAACGCGGTGAGATTCAGAACCTCCGCAATGAATTCGAACGACTGAGTACCACACTCCGGGAAAGCAGTGAGGCGCTCGAACATGCCACCCGTGAAATCGTGCAGTCCGAAGAACAGGCCGCCAGCCTGGTTCATGAGATTGCAGGACTGCGAAAAAATCTCGAGGAGATGGAACAGCGCCAGGGTGAATCGCGGGAAACGCTCACTGTCATCGAACGGGAGCTCGAAGCGAAGCGCAGTGAGCTGCGTGCCATCGAAAAAACCCTGCATGAGGAAAGGCAGAAACAGAATCAGAACATCAACCTCGTGCATGAGATTGAGCTGAAGGTCAGCGAGATCAAGCAGCGCATCGCGTCGCTGGAGGAACATGCGCGCGACGAATTCGAAATGGAGCTTCGACGCGGCAGCGCTGAAGAGGACGATGTGTTCGATCTCGCACAGGCCAAGGAGGAGATAAGCGATCTCAGGCAGAAGATTCGCGCACTCGGCCCGGTCAACCCGCTGGCATTCGAAGAGTGGAAAGAAGAGAAGGACCGTCTCGACCTGCTGACCACGCAGCGCGAAGACCTGGTTCAGTCGGAGCAGACGCTCAAGGATACTATCCGCGAAATCAACGAAACCGCGAAGCAGAAATTTTCCGAAACCTTCACCATGGTGCGGGAGAACTTCATCAAGATCTTCAAATCACTGTTCGATGAAGGTGATGAAGCGGACCTCATACTCCAGGAAAATGAAGATCCCCTGGAAGCGAAAATCGACATCGTGGCGAAACCGCGCGGCAAGCGTCCCCACTCCATCGACATGCTGTCGGGTGGCGAGAAGACGCTCACCGCCATCGCGCTGCTGTTTGCGATTTATCTCGTCAAACCAAGTCCGTTCTGTATACTCGATGAGGTCGATGCTCCGCTCGACGATGCGAACATCGATCGCTACATCAAGATTCTGAAGGACTTCTCCGCGAATACGCAGTTCATCGTGGTCACACACAACAAGCGTACCATGGCGGCGGCGGATACGCTCTATGGTGTGACGATGGAGGAGGAAGGTGTGTCGAAAATGGTCGCGGTCAATTTCGGCAAGGAAGCCGTCGCTCGTTTCGCACAGAATTGAGTTTCGCAACGGAAATGAAAACGGGAGTCCACATTGTGGACTCCCGTTTCGTTTGGTGCGAAACGATGATATCGCCGGTCAGTGTTCAAGGCCGTGGAAAAGCGAATCAACGGGCGGCTGATACTGCTCACCGAAAAAACTGAAATACTCTTCCTCCCACAGCATCCAGTTGTCAAAGTTGTTTTCCTCGACATCGCGGCGGACGGAATGATGCGCACGCACGGCGGCTTCCTCGATTTCGCGGTAGGCTCCGACAGGAATGACGGCGTCGATGCGGCTGCGCTCCACGCCGAACACCGCGCGCGGCCAGTCCGTGATGCGCTCCCGAGGCAGCACGCAGAAACACAGGCGCTGTAATGCCGCAACCTCCTCGCGCAGTTCGAGGAAGACCCGCTTGACGACATGATGCATGGTGATGTGATCGGGATGCACCGATCCCCCCTGCACGTCGAAGGTGCAGAGCACATGGGGATTGAGTGCCCGGATTTTCCCGGTGATGTCGCGTTCCAGTATGCGCGGATCGAGATCGCGCAAACCGCCGTCAGGATAATCACCCTGGGAATGCTGCCGGATACCGAGAATTTCCGCCGCCTCGACGACCTCCTCGCTTCGCAGCGCGGCTATTTCCTCAGGAAGAAGATTCTGTGCGGCGGCATTGCGGCTGCGTTCCCCGCGGGTGAGCGTGTACAGGGAAACGTCCGCCACGCCGGATTGTGTGCATGCGGCGATGCTGCCTCCCATGAGAAACGATTCATCGTCGGGATGTGGAAAAATGCAGAACAGGCGGTATGGCAGATCAGACATCGTGTGCTGTCAGGTCAGTGGAAAATTGAAGTCGAATGATAGGAAAATGCCCGATGGAATAACAGGATTGTTATCGGAGGAGCAGGAGACGGTGATATGCCACGGGTCGGCCCTGCACGGAAAGCACGGCGAGATATCCCCCGCTGGCAAGCGCGGATCCGTCGAACACGACGCTGTGGTCTCCGGCGGCAAGGGTGCCATGCGTGAGGACCTCGATTTCCCTTCCGAGTGCGTCACATATCCGCAGGGAGACGGGACCTTCTTCAGGCAGATGGAAGCGCAGCGTCGTGACGGGATTGAACGGATTGGGACTGCCGGTGATGACATAGCTGTCCGATGCTTTGAGCGGCCAGAGGCAGTCGCCGCTGACGACGGCCTGTCCGTCGTAATAGCGGGCGAGTACGCTTCCCCGGTTCACCGTGCTCGCAAGTGAATCGAAGGACAGAGGGGAGACGGCCCATCGCAGTATGTCGCCACCCGTGCCGAAGCGCACGCGGTAGCGCATGCGAATCAGTTCACCGGTTCCGGCAAGGGGCTCGTCGCTGTTGACGGCGTGGAAGGAAATCCGTCCGTCACCCCCGTGTGCGCTGATGTTCCAGTCCTCTTCCAAAAGCGTTTCATCACGCTCCCATCCCAGGAAATCCAGTTTGCTCTCATCGTAGCGCACGAAAAGCTCGATGTCCGTGATATCCTTGTTCTGCGACTCGTCGATCAGTATCGGCGCGGTGAACTCGCGATCGTAGCGCTCCACGAAGTACGATGGAATGGTGAACACTGTCACAGGGGGAATGCCGACGATGAAAATCCAGTCCCCGCAGATACTGCTGTGCGGCACGGAGCGAAATTCGACACGAATGGTGTCGAGTGTCCCGTCCCGTTTTTTTTCGGGCAGCAGTTTCCATTGCAGCGTCCAGGACGAATCCTCCTGCAGGGGCCGGCCCAGGTATTTCACCGCAGACTCCGCGGTGGGAAGACTGATATTGGGCGGGAGCAATATGGTCGCTTCGAGATCGCGGGCTGCGATGCTCCCGGTGTTGCGGACACGCGCCGTGAAAACGAGCTCATCGTATTCCAGCGTGGAAAGTGCGTAATGCAGCGTGTCGTCTGGTGTGGTCCATGCTTCGCATGCCAGCCGGGGCGCAAGCGAGGCTTCGATATGCACGGTGCACGTCGTGGTGACCGTCTGATAGTTCGCGCTGCTGACGCGTATGCGTACCGTCAGATCACGCGGTGTCTCGACGGGGAGCGGCGCGATGCGCCACTGCACGTTTTCCACGGCCGCGGGCAGCAATTCCTCGCTGACAAGAACGCGCGTCACGGTGGGTGCGACGAAACGGACGTCCGGATCGGTGATCAGGATCTCGGCGTAGACGGAGTCCGCCGGATCGGTGCCGCTGTTGCGAATGCTGATGTCGACCAGGAAATCGGCGGGCAGATACATGCCGGTCTGCCGGTCCACGCGAATCGTGTCGGGCAGGATGAAGCAGGATGTGGAAAGCTCCGGTTCGCGCACGGCGGGCAGCGATACGCTGTCGCAGCACTTCGCGAAGCGGTTGAACTCGTCGAGCACCAGCACACAGATCTCACCGTGAAAGGGTTCATGCATGTCCCGCGCGCGAACACGCCATGACACCTCCGTGTCGGAGTTGGCATCCATGTCGCCGATGAAAATCTCCGCGTTCGAGCCGCCTTCGAGGAAAAACGCGTCGGGAAGCGCGATGGACGCGCGGACGTTCTTCGCCCTGCTGTCCCCGGTGTTTTTCACGGTGACCTTCCAGTCGAAGGGATTCGGTTCATACGCCCCGTCGACGAATTCGATCTCCGGATCGCTTTCACATAACAGCTCGAAGAACACCTGGCGTATCGGCGGAATATCGAGATCGAATGCGCAGGTACTCTCGATGATTTTATCGCCGAGCCCTCCCTTCCCCTGCACGGCGAAGCGGAGGGTGACCGTCGTATTGTCGAGACGGTCGACGGCAGTGATGTAAAACACGGTGTCGATACGCTGCGCAGGCGCAAGCGTCCCGAAATTCAGCACGCCGCTCTGTCCGTCCGCGAGCGAGACGCCCTCGACCGACGCAAAGAGCAGACGTGTTTCCTTGGACGGAGCGTCACCGTTGTTGATAATGGTCAGCGGGATCGGAATGGGTTTCGGTTCGTATCGCGCGAGCGTGTCGACGAAATGGATGCTGATGTCGCCGGTGGACGGACAGAGCACGACATTGTCCGGCCTGTACTCTTTCTCCACCCACACAGCCCTGCTGCATGCGGAGCGCGCGCCTTCGAGTCCCGACACAGAAACCGTTATCGTATCGAAGCCGCTGACGCTGCGCGGATTCACCTGCAGACGGAAGGTCGTACGCACCGTGTCCCCGGGGGCGAAGGCGACGGCGAGCAATTTTGTTGCGGGAGGAATGATGGTGAAGCGCTCGTTGGAACGCGGAAAAGCCACGAGGGAGTCCACGGTTTCCTGCCCGCGGTTGATCACCTCGACGTCGATGGAAAACATGCCCGGCAGGTAGCGGTTGAAATCCACCTTGTCGAAAAACACCGAGTCCGGAGCGGTCACGGAGCAGGTGATATTGAAATCAGGAATCTGCGCGGTGGCAGGCGCACCGCACAGTGTGAGGAATATCGCGGCAAGCAGCAGAATGCTGCCGCCCGTGCGACGGGACAGTGGTGTCCGTGGATGTATCGTCATGCGTTATCGCGACAGGATCATTTTGCGTACTTCAAACTGCGCGCCGGCTTCGAGACGGTAGAAGTACATTCCCGAAGGAAGTTCCTCCGCCGAGAAGCGCACGCTGTGTGCGCCTGCGGAGAGAACTTCATTGAGCAGCTGCGCGACTTCCCTGCCGTGACGATCGAAGACCAGCAGCCGGACATGTGTTTCCTCGGGTATGCTGAATTCGATGACGGTCTGGGGATTGAAGGGATTCGGGCGATTCTGCTCAAGTGTGATTTCCTTGGTGTCCACCAGCGGTTCGAGACATTCGTTGGTCACGATGGCGCGACCGTTCACGGTATGCAGGGTGATGCCGCCACGGTTGAGTGTGGAATTCTTTTCCTCGAGATTCAGCACCGTCTCACCGAAGGAAGCGAGGGAGCGGTTGTCGTTGTACACGCCTTCGACCCGCAGATTCACGAGCACGCCCTCGCCTGTGGCGAGCGGACTGCCGGTCGTGGCCGCTGCCCCATCCCCTCCCCTTCGCGCCGACCCAGCCGATGCCCGTCAGCGTTCCCGCGTTGGAGACATCGAGCAGGCTGATGACATCAGGATCGTAATAGAACTGCAGCACGTACTCGGAGAGATCTTTTCCAATGGTGCTGTCGATGCGGATGGGGATGTCGCGCTTTTCGCCGTAGCGCAGAAGCGTGTATTCCGGCAGTGACAGTGTCACATGCCGCGGCGAACCCTGAATGAAAAGGTCATCGATGCATTCGGCGTCTTCCGCGTTGTCTGCGCGTGCGATGAAGCGGAAGTCGCGGGTGATGTCGATGTCCGCACGCTTGGCGCTGAAGCGCCAGGTCGCGGTCCCGCTTTCTCCCGGTGCGAGCAGTGATGGCGTCAGCACTTTCTGTGTTTCTTCTCCGCTGCTGAGCAGCACCCCGGAGGGCACGATGAGCAGCGCGCGCACGTTGTGCGCATCGACAGCGCCGATGTTCGTGACGGTGAATGTCAGTGTGCACTCGCTGTATTCGAAATCTCCCTTGGACCAGTCGAAGAACAGACTGTCCTCAGGAATGGAGGCGCAGATCGTCTCCAGTGCGGGAGACTGCGTGGCGGGAATATGGACAACCAGGTTGCATTCCCGCGGCGGGTGGTTGTCTGCGGTGACGGTGATGACGATGGGAATGTCCGCCGGTGCGTCACGCCGCAGCGCTTCGACCTGCCAGGCGGCCCTGCCCCCGAGTTCGCTGCTGATGTCGCCGAGACTTTGCTCCGTCTCATCGAGCACGCGAATGAAAGAGCCCAGCACGGAAATGGAGGCGCGGACATTCTCCGCGGTGCCGATACCGATGTTGTTCACATCCAGCGTCACCGTGAAAGGATTGCCGAGATACTGTCCCGTCGAGGGATCAAGGAACAGCGTGTCGATGCTCCAGCAGGTCAGGTGCAGATCGGGATTTTCGGTCCGGGGGATGAAGATGTCCTGGCAGCACTGCTCGGTGATGCCGATGGAATCCACCACCTGCGCGCAGAGCTGATAGCTGCCGTCATTCCCACGCGATTCCGGATGCAGTTTCCACGACACGACGGCGGAGGCGTTGACATCGAGTGCCGGGATATAGCGCGTGGCGCTCTCGCCGTCTGCGAGGGAAACCGAGGGAGGCGGCACGATGGTCGGAGTCAGTCCGCGGCCCAGCGCGTTGCCGGTATTGGTGATACGCAGGCTGAACTCGACGGGATCGGGATGGTAGCGGTTGTTTTCATAGACGAGACTGTCCTCGACCGTGCAGCTGAGCGTGTACTCCGGTCGACGAACCGCAGGGACGTACACGGGCAGGCGGCACTCGGCCAGAACGATCTGCCGGCCAAGCCCCCCGCTTCCCTGCACCTGGAAAATCAGCGTATCCCATGCGCCGACGGTGCGGTCATGGGCGCGCACGGTCCAGTTCTCGATGCGGCGGTCACCGATCTGCATCGTTCCCGCGGCGCGTGGATTGCTGCCGACGGGTTCGAAGCGCGGCGGCCCGACGAAGATGATCTGGCAGTCTTCGGCGTACGTTTCCCCGATGTTCTCGGCGACGGTGGTGACGATGAAGGGATTCGGATCGTACTCGTATGTCGCCTCGTTGAACTCCAGCGAATCGTCCGGCGTGGTACAGAGCAGGCTGAACTCCGGCATGCGCACGCGCTGCACCCACACGGGCCATTCACACCACGCAGGATTGGTGTCGTCGCCCTGTATGTTCACGCGGACGGTGTCATAGCCGTCCGTCTGCCGCGGATGAATTTTCACACGGAAACTTCCGCTGGCGCTTTCGGTGGGCAGCAGCACGTCGGAAAGCAGCCGGCTGGCGGGCGGAACGATGGTGAAGCGGGTGTCCTGCAGCAGCTGGGCGCGGACATCCTTCGTTTGTCCGCTGCCGACGTTGTGCGCGGTCACCTGTATGTCGAACTCCTCGGGTTCATAGTACTGCTCGCGAAAATAAATCGTATCCACGGCAGAGATCTCACAGGTGAGCGCCGATGACAGCGCGGGATCAACGACGATGCGCCGCCAGCAGGCCTGGTTGACATGGTTGTCGGCATATATGGAAAAGTAAATGGGAATGGAGTCGAGGTCTTCGATTTCGTTGACCTGCAGCGTCCACGTCGCGGTGCCGAATTCCCCGGGCCGGATGATGCGCGGAGTGATCTCCTGGCTGTTGACCTGCGGGGTCACCAGCGTCACCACGTCGGGGTCGGTCACCAGCACGGCGCGAACGTTATACGCTTCCTTGGTTCCGGTGTTGTTGACGGTGACCGAGACGTTGAAGGGATTCGGTTCGTAGCGTTTCTCCGCATCGTTCCAGTTGAGGGCGTCCGGCGCGGTGACCTCGCAGTTGAGTATCGGTTCGCGGGGTGTGACACGCAGTCGCCCGTTGCGCAGCTGCGGCTCGAGGCAGTACGCCTCGAAGGTCCAGTTGATCATGTACACCGGTGTGTATGTGGTCATCGCCACGTCGCCGGCGCGAAAATGCATGTAGAAAAGCACGCCTCCCTGCGTGTCGAACTCGACATGTTCGTCGAGGTACACGCTGACGTCCGATGCACCGGGATCCCAGTTCAGCGCCTTGCCTTCGAGCAGTGTGCCGGCGGTGGAGATCCCGCGGAACGTAACCACGTTGCGGTCATATCCAATGCTGATGCTGGATTTGCTGAACACGCCGTTGACCGGACTTTCGAGCATGACGGGGACGGTCACGTCTTTCGTCGAGGCGACGTCGTCGCTGCCGATCCTGATACCGACGTTCTGGAACTGCGAGCGGTCCAGCGGCGCGACGTACGTGCGCGTCTGCGAAACCGTGCCGCCGCAGAAATCCTTCAGCACCAGTTCCACCGTGCGCATGCTCCCGTCGGGACAGCCGCTTTCATAGCTCAGCAGGCATTCCTGGTAGGCGTCTTTGACCGATTCTTTAATAGAAGCGTAAATCTGGGCGAGGTCGCTGCCGTCGGCGGAGTAGTAGTATTTTCCTCCCGTCGCGAGGGCGAGGCGCCGCAGGTCGTCTTCCGCGTCCAGCGTTTCGATGCCGAAGCCGATAGTGTAGACCTTGACGTCGTTCTGCAGGGCATGCTGTATGACCTGTCCCACACTCCCGTACAGGGCGCTGTGGTTGTCTCCGCCGTCGGTGAGAACGACGACGGCCTTGCAGCGGTTGCTTCCGTTGCGCGCGAGTTCGTCGATGCCGAGAGCCGTCGCATCCCATAGCGCGGTCATGCCGAAGGCATCCATCGTGTCGATCGACGCGAGGAGATCGGGTTTCGACGTGGTCATGGGGAGATCGAGCACCACGTCCCAGTTGTAGCTGAAGCTCACCACGGACGCCTCGTCGCAGGGAACGCCGTCGGGGTTCATGGAGTTGACGAAGGCGTTGCCGCCTTCTTTGACCCGCTGCATTTTCTCGCCGATCATGCTCCCTGACCGGTCGAACACAAGGGATACCGAAACACAGCATTCGGCCACCGGCGGACACCACAGCGTGACGTCCTTGACCTTCAGGCCGTTTTCGTAGACTTCGAAATCCTGGGGTTGAACATCGTTGCGGAAGGCTCCGTCGCAGGTCACCTTGAATGCCAGTCGTATCGTCGGATAGGTGACCTCAACGCGCTTGAACAGCAGGTTGGGCTGGGCATTCAGAGGATGAAGCAGGACACAGGCGAGGAGAACAGAAAACAGGTAACGTACCACCATACAGGCCCGTGGATGTAATGCATTCAGTATTTCCGGAGCATGCCGTTCGCATAATAGGCATTTTTTTCGACCATGTAAACAGGCAGGACCGGATACGCACAACTTTTTGTGCAGAAAAAGCTTAAGAATGTCGCCTCACGAAAAACTTCAAAAGCCGGCGCACTATCAAGAGACAAATGAATGCCCTGATTGTTACAGGAAAGACACAAAAAACCGGGGGGTGTTCCCCCCCGGTTCATATGGCGGAATTCGGGATCGGGTCAGGACGGTGTCATTCTTTGTTATTGTCCTTGCTTTCGAAGTCCAGCGAAACGGAATTGATGCAGTAGCGCAGTCCCGTCGGCTGCGGGCCGTCGTCGAAGACATGTCCGAGATGCCCGCCGCAGGCGGCGCAGAGCACTTCTTCGCGCACCATGCCGTGACTGCGGTCTTCGCGAATGATAATGCTCTTGCTGTCCCTGGGCGCATAAAAGCTCGGCCAGCCGGATCCGGAGTGGTACTTCTCATGGGATGTGAACAGCTCGGCGCCGCATCCCGCGCAGCGGTACACGCCGTCGGCGTCGTGCTTGTAGTACTTCCCTGTGAATGCGATTTCCGTGCCCTTCTCTCTCAGCACGCGGTATTCCTCTGCGCTCAGTTCTTTTTTCCAGTCCGCATCGCTTTTCTGTATGGGAAGCATGGTCAATTCTCCTTTCTGGCGGTGCTTCAATGTCGAGGATTTTCCTTCACGGGCTTTCATCAGGTCGTCGTCTCCGCAGCTCTGCGCCCTGCATCCCGGGGATGAGAGAATCAGCAGAGCCGCCAGCATCAAGATGTATTTCATAGAGCGGTTTTCCTTGGTGAAACGGACACAGGAAAAACAACAAATCTCGGCGGGAAATTCAATGCAAAAAGGACAATCCGTATATTGCGGGAAGTCGACACGAAAGAACATGGATTTATGGAAAAGATATACGACATCATAGTCATCGGCAGCGGACCCGGTGGTGAAGGCGCATCGATCAAGGCCGCCAAGGCGGGAAAATCCGTCGCGGTGGTGGAACGGCATTATGAAGTGGGCGGCGGCTGCACGCACTGGGGCACCATTCCCAGCAAGGCCCTGATACATATAATACGGCAGTACGCGGAGCTGCGGGAAAACGCCCTCTTCGACAAAGTCACCCGCAATCTCAAGCTTACCTACGCGGAACTGATGGAAAGCGTCGACGATGTGGTGGGCAAACAGGTGCGCGACCGTCGCGGATTTTACGACAGGAACGACATCGACGTGATCAACGGCGAGGCGAGCTTCGTCGATGCGCACACCATTCAGGTGCAGGACAACGAAGGCGCCGTGCGAGAGTACCGCGCGGATCATTTCGTGATCGCGACGGGCTCCCACCCCTACCACCCTGAAGACGTGGATTTCGACAATCCGTACGTACTCGACAGCGACACCATCCTCGAGATGCAGCGCATCCCCGACACGATCACCATTTACGGTGCGGGCGTGGTGGGAAGCGAGTACGCATCGGCATTCCGGGGACTCGATGTCAAGGTGAACCTCGTCAACACGCGCGCGCGCATGCTGGAATTCCTCGACGATGAAATCAGCGACGCGCTCAGCTACCACATGCGTGACGAGGAAGGCATTCTCATTCGCCAGAACGAGGAATACGAACGCGTCGAGGTTGTGGACGACGGCGTCATCCTGCACCTGAAGACGGGTAAAAAGATCAAATCCGACGTGCTCCTGTGGGCGAACGGCCGCACCGGCAACTCCGCTTCCCTCGGACTCGAGCCGCTGGGCATCGAAGTCGATCACCGCGGAAATATCCGCACGAATGAGAACTACCAGACCGCAGTCGCGCACATTTATGCCGTCGGCGATATCGTCGGTTTCCCCTCCCTTTCCAGCGCGGCGTATGACCAGGGACGCTATGTCGGAACGCATATCTCCGAGGGGAAATGCGAATCCACGCTCGTGCAGGATTTCCCGACGGGCATCTACACCACACCCGAAATTTCGAGCGTGGGCAAGACCGAACGCGAACTGACCGAGGCGAAGGTGCCGTATGAAGTGGGACGATCCTTCTTCCGCAATCTCGCCCGCGGACAGATCACGGGAAAGACCGCCGGCATGCTGAAAATTCTCTTCCACCGCGAAACCCTGCAGGTTCTTGGCATACACTGCTTCGGGCAGAACGCTTCGGAGATCGTGCATATCGGACAGGCGATCATGTCGCAGCCCGACGAGCACAACACGATCACGTATTTCATCAACACGACATTCAACTATCCCACCATGGCGGAAGCCTACCGCGTCGCCGCGCTCAATGGCTACAACCGCCTTTTCTGACAAGAGATTCGTGAGAGCATGAATCACGACGACCGCGATCGAGAAGCGCACAGCGGCGCGGAATCCGGTGAGGAGGGAACCGCGCGCGGTTCCGGCGGGCGGCTTGATGTTCGTCCGGGCGTCGCCTCACCCGGCAGCACGGCACCCGGCGCGCAGCGTCGTGTCCGACGCGAGCTGGGCATCGACGAGCATGTTGAGGGCATTCTCTCAGGCGACCGCGTCATCCTCGGGAAAACCATCACTCTCATCGAGAGCCGCAGGACGGAACACAATCGCACCGCCCTCCAGGTGATCGAAAAGCTGCTTCCGCATACGGGCCGCTCCGTCCGCATCGGGATCACGGGTGTGCCCGGTGTGGGAAAAAGCAGCTTCATCGAAGCGCTGGGATCGATGCTCACCGCGCGGGGACACCGTATCGCCGTTCTGGCCATCGATCCGAGCAGTCAGCGTTCCGGCGGCAGCATCATGGGCGACAAGACGCGCATGGAAAAGCTGTCGGTCGATCCGGCCGCGTTCATCCGTCCTTCGCCCTCCGCCGGCTCCCTCGGCGGTGTCGCGCGCAAGACGCGCGAGGCCATGCTGGTCTGCGAGGCCGCGGGTTTCGACGTGATTTTCGTGGAAACCGTCGGCGTCGGACAGTCCGAGACCATGGTGCGTTCCATGGTGGACTTCTTCCTCCTGCTCATGCTTGCGGGAGCCGGTGATTCGCTGCAGGGTATCAAACGCGGAATCATGGAGCTGGCGGACGCCGTCGCCATCAACAAGGCCGACGGTGAAAACCTGCAGGCCGCGAAGGCGGCGCGCAGCGAATATGAAATGGCACTGCACCTGATGAAGTATCCCGCTCCTGACTGGAATCCGCCCGTGCTGACCTGCTCCGCGGTGACACGCGAAGGTATCGATGAAGTATGGAATACCGTGCAGCGGTACAGGGATCTGATGACAGACAACGGCTGGATGGAGAGGCAGCGGCGCGAGCAGGCGCTGGACTGGATGCGGGACAGCATCGCTCAGTCGCTGCAGGATCGCTTCCGCGCGCATCCGCGCGTGGCTGAACTGCTGCCCTCACTCGAGCGCGGCGTTGCGGACGGAACACTTCCCCCGCTTCTCGCCGCACAGCGTTTGCTGGAAATGTTCTTCGACGACGAAATATCAACCCTTTGACGATACATCAACAATTTCCCTGGAGGGATATATGAAGTATGCAGCTTTCCTGCTCATCACGCTGCTCGTTCTTGCCGGATGCAGCGGCGCCAAGGAAGAACTCAAGACGGAAGCACCCCCGGTGGCGAAGAAAGACACCGTGGTGACTCCGCCGCCCACCGAGCGCGTGTACACGTACAGCGAGCGATATGCGATACCGGATGCCACCATCGACGAAGCCACGAACGTGGACGATCCCCTGCAGGCAATCCGCGTCATTCAGCTCAAGGAAGGAAAGAACAGCGTTCTTGTCATTTCCAGCTTCGACACGCTGGCGGGACAGTCGCTCGAAACCTGGTTCGGCATAGAGCTGCCGTCATTCGCACCGGGAAGCTACGCACTCGCCGATGCGGCGAACGCAGAGTTCTACCGTTTCTACCTCGGCGAAGATCGCAAGCGCATCGACGGAGAGTCTTATGAAGGAAAGCTCACGATCGAGGAAAACAGCGACGGGTATGTGTCCGGCTACATCGACGCGACCATCAACGGGGTGACGAAAAGTTTTGACGCGGATTCGAAACCGGTCCGTGTCACGTTCACCGGATCGTTCCGCATCCAGGTGGTCGACCTCGAAAACACCCTCATGAAAACGCGCTAAGCCGTGGCGAAGCAGAAAACGCGTTTCGTCTGTCAGTCCTGCGGCGCCACCGCGGCGCGCTGGAGCGGGAAATGTGACGCCTGCGGCGAGTGGAACACGCTCACCGAAGAAGTGGTGCGCAATGAGAGCGCAGGCCGTGGCGCGCGCGCGGCGACAGGCGACGCGCGCGTGTATCCGATCACCGAGGTGGATGCGCGCCACGATGAGCGGCTGGCGACGGGACTCGGGGAACTGGATCGCGTGCTCGGTGGCGGCATTGTTCCGGGTTCGATGATACTGCTCGGGGGAGATCCCGGCATCGGAAAATCGACGCTCATGATGCAGCTGGGACACGCGTCCGCGCGCATTCTGTATGTGAGCGGAGAGGAATCGCTGCGGCAGATCAAGCTGCGCGCGCAGCGGCTGGGTGTGCAGGGCGACCATTTTCTCGTTCTCGCAGAGACGAATCTCGACGCCATCCTTCGTGCCGTCAATGAGCAGAAACCCGATCTCGTGGTCATCGATTCGATACAGACCGTTTTCCGTCCTGAACTCGAGAGCGCGCCCGGCAGCATTTCACAGGTGCGCGAAAGCACCGCGGTGCTGCTGCGCCACGCCAAAAGCACGAATATTCCCATGGTCGTCGTCGGCCATGTGACGAAAGACGGCGTCATCGCCGGTCCGCGCGTGCTCGAGCATATGGTTGACACCGTGCTGCAGTTCGAAGGGGATCACCACCACACCTACCGTATCGTGCGGGGATTGAAAAACCGCTTCGGCAGCACGAATGAGATCGGCATTTTTGAGATGCAGGAAAAGGGACTGCGTGAGGTCGCCAATCCCAGCGAGGTGTTTCTTTCCGACCGCTCCCGGGGAATCTCCGGATCCTGCGTGACAGCGAGCCTCGAAGGAACACGCGCGCTGCTCATCGAAGTGCAGGCCCTGGTCACGCCGAGCAATTACGGAACCCCGCAGCGCACGGTGTCGGGTGTGGACGGCAGGCGCGTGTCGCTGCTGCTCGCGGTGCTGGAAAAGCGCTACGGCATGATGGTCGGTCAGTACGACGTGTTCGTCAACATCGCGGGCGGCGTTCGCATCGATGAACCTGCGGTGGATCTCGCCGTCTGTGCCGCCGTGGTTTCAAGCGTCCGCGACGCCGCTGTGGATCACGGGACGGCGCTGGTCGGAGAAGTCGGTCTCGGCGGTGAGGTGAGAGCGGTGGGACAGGTGGAAAAGCGGGTCAGTGAGGCAGAAAAGCTTGGTTTCAAGCGCATTCTCATTCCCAGGGGCGGAATAGCTGACCGGAAACGGCGCGGGATCGAAATCGTGGAAGTGGATCTGCTGGCGGAGGCAATGGAAAAACTCCTTGGATAAATGCAGATTCAGGAGAAGATTTCTGGCGGAAAAAAATGGAAATATCTTGATATCTTCACAGATTTCTGAACATATTTCACGCGTTTTGCGATGGAAAATGAAGATAAAAGCGAACAAAACGGCGTAGTTCGACTGCTTTATCCAAAAAAAAACCCGGCATGGCTGCCGGGTTTTTCGTACGGTTGAAGGGAGATATCAGAGCAGTTTTTCAAAACTCTTTATGAGGGCATCCTCTTTCATCGCTCCGACGTGACTGTCGACCACTTTGCCATTTTTGTCGATGATGAAGGTCGTCGGGATGGAACGGACGTTTCCGTAATCCCGGGCGATTTCCATACCGCCGAGCAGGACAGGGTAATTGATATCCCATTTCTTTATGAACGGTTTGACCACGTTCCAGCCCTTGTGATCGAGAGACACACCGAGAATCTCAACGCCTTTGTCTTTGTATGCGCTGTACACGCGCTTGAAATCAGGTATTTCTGCACGACAGGGGGGACACCAGGTGGCCCAGAAGTTGAGCACGACCACTTTTCCTTTCAGGGAGGCCAGCGTCACCTCTTTACCGTCCTTGTCCTTGAGAGAGAATGCGGGTGCCGGCTCACCGACCTGCGCGGACAGTGTCGTGGCGGCGAAAAGGAGTGCGAGGGTAAGAACGATGGATTTCATACTGCTCTGCATTTGTATGGTGATGATGATGGTGCGCGGTGCATCAGACTTTTCCGCGCATCTGTTCCTATAGCTGTTCATCTTCAACCACGAACACACCGGTGCAAGTTCCGTGGATATGTGCGTATGATGATAATAATACCAGGGTGGATTCGTTTTTACCCCTCGCGCATCGTATGAATATGCTCGATGCAATGGAAAAAATCGATATCGGAGCCACGAAGCAACGGGTAAACGCCGTGTTTTTCTCGCTGCTGCTTCTGTTTTTCGCGGTCGCTCCGTTGCGCGGCCAGGAACACAGCGCAGATGATACGGAGACTGCGCCGCCGTTGGACGCTACGACGCTACATCCGGACATGGCCTGGGACAGCAGCGGGGAGGAAATTGTGCGCCTGCGCGCG
>CAJXSA010000026.1 GCA_913060595.1 uncultured Ignavibacteria bacterium | reverse complement strand
CTGGACCAGGTCCGCGGCGAGGAAATCGAATTCCCTGTCCGTCATCGCCACCGCGCCCCAGTTCTTCTCCCAGGAGCGGTTGTAGAGGTCCTTGAGCACGACGATGTCGCGTTCGATATTCTTGAAGTCCACGTTGCGGATGGTGAGGTTGTAGCGGTCACGGACGAGCTGCTGACCCCGTTCCAGCTTGTCGGTCACCACCTTCTTGTTTTCGAGGAGGTATGCGTACAGGTCCTTGCTTTTCCTGAAGCCGTAGCCGTCGCACAGCAGGGGATAGTAGCGGGGATTGTACGTCATCAGAATGACCGGGGGGCGATCGAAACCGTCGACGAGCATGCCGATTTCGTCGTTGATCGAGGGGTTCAGCGGCCCGCGCATTGTGTCCATGCCCCGCTCGCGCAGCCACTGGGCGGCGGCGTCGAAGAGGGCGTCCGCCGCATCCTGGTTGTTGATGCACTCGAAAAAGCCGAAAAAGCCGACTTTGTCATCGTGCATCTCATTGTGTCGGTGGTTGACGATGGCGGCGATGCGACCGACGGCCTCACCGTCTCGTTCGGCCATGAACAGCTGCATTTCCGCATGGTCGTAGAATGGGTTCTTTTTGCGGTTGAGGAGTTTTTTCCTGTCCATGAGCAGGGGAGGGACCCAGTTGGCATCCCCGTCGTAGAATTTCCACTGCAGCTTGATGAAACGATTCTGATCCGCGTTGCCGGAAAGGGGGCGAACGATGATGCGGCTCATGGATTCCCTCAGATATTAATCAATGACTTCGAGTTTGCGGCCGATTTCACCGCAGATTTCGAGTATGCGGTCGAGCTGATGCTTCTCATGGGTGGCCATGTAGCTCGTGCGGAGCATCTGCCAGCCCTGGGGGACACCCGGGCTGATGAATACGTTGACGAACACGCCGGCGTCGAACAACTCTTTCCAGAAAATGAAGCTCTTGGTGTCGTCGCCGATGATGACAGGCACCACGCCCGTTTCACCCATGATGACTTTGAAGCCCATTTCCGCGAAGCCGTTGCGCATGTAGTCTGCGTTCTCACGGAGCTTGGCTACTCTCCACGGTTCACTTTCGAGAATGTCGAGCGCGGCAAGCGCCGCGGCCACGCTGGCGGGCGTGGGACTGGCGCTGAAAATAAGTGCCGGAGAATGATGCTTGATGTAATTGATCACCGGCGTATCACCCACGACGAAGCCGCCCAGGCTGGCAAAGGTTTTGCTGAACGTGCCCATGGTCAGATCCACATCCGCAGCCATGCCGTAATACGTTCCCGTGCCCTTGCCGCCTTCGCCGATCACGCCGGTTGAATGTGCGTCGTCGATAAGGACGCGTGCGTTGTATTTCCGCGCGATCTCCATGAGCCGGGGAAGATTGACGATGTCGCCGGTGGTGCTGAAGACGCCGTCGGAGACGATCAGCTTGCCTTTGTCCTCCGGAAGCTTCGCGATGACCCTTTCGAGATCGTCCATGTCGTTGTGCTTGTATCGGTCGAACTGCGCGAAGGCGCCTTTCGCCATCAGGTTGCCGGCGACAATGCACGCGTGATTGTCCTTGTCAGAGACGACAAACTCCCCGCGCTGCACCAGCGTGGGGATGATGCCCTGCGCCGTCTGGTAGCCGGTGGAGAACAGGAGGCAGGCTTCCTTGTCGAGGAAATTCGCGAGGCGGGCCTCGAGCTCATTGTGCAGTGTCAGCGTGCCCGTCAGGTAGCGCGATCCGCTGCAGCCTGTGCCGTAACGGCTTACCGCGTCGATGCTGGCCTGCTTGACACGCGGATCCGCTGTCAACCCGAGGTAGTTGTTTGATCCCGCCATGATGATTTTCCGGCCCTCGATGGTTACTTCCGGACCTTCGCTCTCTTCGATGGCGCGAAAATACGGGTAGTATCCCATGGCCTTCACCTCATCGGCGCGGGTGAATGCTTTGCATTTGTCAAAAAGGTCCACGCGTACTCCTGGTTGAACGGTTGCGAATGCTTGAGTTCCCCGCAATCCGCATCGGACGCCGGGGGCGCTTATATTCTGAATCAACATTCAGTTATGAAGCGATCATTGCCTCAAATATAGCCGGAGGGCGGGTGAAAGGCAACCGGAGGGGAAATGCGGGATCCTTCGCGGCGCGCATTGTCCGGGACGGCGGCGCGCACCCGCGGGCGCGGCGCATTCTTCGTGCGTTGTCGACGCCGGACTTGAGCGCGGTGCGGAAAGGTGGTACATTTCGTATCGGCTTTTACCAGCCCGGTCATGGTTTCACAACAGTATCGAGCCGCGTTCATGAGCAGCAACGAGACCCCCACGCAGACCAACTTCGTCAAGCAGATTATAAACGAGCACAACAGCAGCGGTCGTTTCGACCAGCGCGTGCACACCCGTTTTCCCCCGGAGCCCAACGGATATCTCCATATAGGGCATGCGAAATCCATATGCCTGAACTTCGGCATCGCGCAGGAATACGGTGGTCTGTGCAATCTTCGTTTTGACGACACGAATCCCACCAAGGAAGACGTCGAATACGTGGATTCGATCAAGGAGGACATACGCTGGCTCGGATTTGACTGGGATGAACGGGAATACTATGCCTCCGATTATTTCGAAACGCTGTATGAATACGCGGTGAAACTGATTCGTGACGGCAAGGCGTATGTCTGTGAACTGACCGGTGAGCAGATCCGCGAATACCGTGGCACGCTGACCGAGGCCGGCAGGGAAAGTCCCTACCGCAAGCGTGGCGTGGATGAGAACCTCGCGCTGTTCGACCGCATGCGCCGCGGCGAGTTCCCCGACGGATCCCACACCCTGCGCGCGAAGATCGACATGGCGTCGCCGAACCTCAACATGCGTGATCCCGTGATGTATCGTATCCTTCACGCGCATCATCACAGGACGGGCGATGCATGGTGCATGTACCCGATGTATGACTGGGCGCACGGACAGTCGGACAGCATCGAGGGCATCACCCACTCGATCTGCACGCTGGAATTCGAGGACCATCGCCCTCTCTACGACTGGTACATCGACCAGCTCGGCATCCATCATCCCCAGCAGATCGAATTCGCGCGGCTCAACATCACCTATACGGTGATGAGCAAGCGCAAGCTGCTTCAGCTCGTCCGTGACGGCATCGTCGACGGCTGGGACGATCCGCGCATGCCGACGATTTCGGGCCTGCGGCGGAGGGGCTTCACTCCTGCCTCGATCCGCGACTTCGCCGATCGCGTCGGCGTCGCGAAGAAGAACAGCACCGTGGAAGTCGCACTGCTCGAGCATTGTGTGCGGGAAGATCTGAACGCCCACGCCCTGCGTGTCATGGGCGTGCTCGATCCCCTCAAAGTCGTGCTGACGAATTATCCCGAGGGGCAGGTCGAAGAGATGGAAGCCGTCAACAACCCGGAAGACGAAGCGGCGGGCACCCGGACGGTGCCGTTTTCGCGCGAGCTGTACATCGAACGCGACGATTTCATGGAGGATCCCCCGCGAAAATTCTTCCGTCTCGCCCCGGGTCGCGAGGTGCGGCTCCGTTACGGCTATATCATCAAGTGTGAGGACGTGGTCAAGGACGACGCGGGCAACATCACCGAACTCCACTGCACATACGATCCTCTGACGCGAAGCGGCATGCCTGACGCGAACCGCCGCGTGAAGGGCACCCTGCACTGGGTTTCCGCGCAGCATGCGGTGGACGCAGAAGTCAGACTTTACGAGCAGCTTTTTGCGCTCGAGAATCCCGACGACGTGGAAGAAGGGAAGACCTGGCTGGACAACATCAATCCTGATTCTCTGGCCGTGGTCCAGGCCAAGGTGGAACCCTCGCTCGCGGACGCGGCCCCGGGCACCCATTTCCAGTTCGAGCGCAAGGGATATTTCACCGTCGATTCGAAATACAGCGCACCGGGTGCCCCCGTCTTCAACCGGACGGTGACGCTGCGTGACACCTGGGCGCGGATCAGCAAGCAGAAATAACGCGTGGCGGCGCACGGGCCGCGCGCAAGGTCCGCTCGCGGGCGGACAACTTGGACAATGCAAGCGGAGACTGGATCATGAAAATAGCCATTACGGGAGCCACAGGGTTCATCGGATCCCACCTCGCGGATACGATGCTTGCGGCGGGACACGAAGTGCGCGCACTTGTGCGCGGCAGCAGCAACCTTCGCTGGCTGGAGGGAAAGGACATCAGGCTTGTCAGGGGGGACATTCGCGACGCCGCATCGCTCGAGGATTTCGTGCGGGATGTCGACTACATTTACCATATCGCCGGTGTGGTCAAGGCGCGCGACCGCGCAGGGTATTTCGACGGGAACGTGACGGCGACGGAGAACATGCTGCGTGCGGCGGAGCGATTCGCCCCGTCTCTGCATCGTTTCCTCTATGTCAGCAGCCAGACCGCTGCCGGTCCCTCGCGCAGTCTCGACCGCCCGGTGCGCGAGGACGACGAACCGCGGCCGATCACCACATACGGCGAGAGCAAGATTGCGGCTGAAAAGGCCGTGCGCGCCACGGGTGACACCCTGCCGTGGACCATCGTGCGTCCGCCGGCGATGTACGGTCCCAGGGACACGGAGATATTCATCTATTTTCAGGCCATCGCCCGGCGGCTGAATTCCATGATCGGCTTCGATGAAAAGCGCCTCAGCCTTCTCCATGCGCATGACCTGGTGCGCGGCATGGTGCTCGCCGCCGAAGCGGAGAACAGCGTGGGCGAGACGTATTTCATTTCCAGCGAAGAGTTCTATTCCTGGCCGCAGGTCGGTTCGCTCACGGCAGGCATCATGAACCGCCGTGTTCTGACCTTGCGACTGCCGCATGCGATGGTGTACACCGTGGCCGCGCTCGCACAATCCGTCGCCGCGATGCAGAGCAAGCCCGCGACGCTGAACCTCGAAAAGGCGCGGGATATCACGCAGCGATACTGGACCTGTGACATCAGCAAGGCGAAGCGGGACCTGGGCTACCGGCAGGAAGTCGGTCTCGAGGAAGGGATACGCGGCACCGTGGAATGGTATCGCGCGCAGGGGTGGCTCAAATAAGTCAGGCGGGTTCGCGATACAGTCCCTGTGCGGTAATGAATACCTGCACGGTCCAGGGCACGAGGTACTGAATGGATCGTTCCTCGCGGACACGCTGACGGATATCCGTCGATGAAACGTCGATACGCGGCATGGAGAATCTCCGTGCCGCTTTTTCATACGGATGCGCAGCCGCGTCTGCATCGTAGCCCGGACGTCCGGCCACGGCGGGCGTCGCCAGCGTGAGAATTTTTTCCGGGTCCTTCCACAGGTGGAATTCCGCAAACGTGTCTTCTCCCATCAGCAGGTACAGCGTGTCCTCAGGATGCCTGTCACGGATGTGCTGCAGGGTGTCGATGGTGTATGATGTGTCCTCTTTCAGGACTTCGTAATACTCGCCGCGAATCCTGTCGTTGCCCGAGACCGCGAGTTCGACCATTTCCGCGCGCTGCGCAGCCGGGAGGCTTTCCGACTGCAGTTTGAACGGAGAGCGGAACGCCGGGACGAGGAGAACATGGTCGAGGGCGAGTGCGTCGATGGCGCTTTGCGCCAGTATCAGATGTCCGATATGGGGCGGATTGAAGGTGCCGCCGTAGATGCCGATGTTCATGATATGCGTTTCTCCGATGCGTGAAACTGGCTGCGTTCTTCAGTTCGAGAGTAGTTTCTGATCATGTCCTGCACCTCCCCGGCGAGGGTGGCGTCTATCACTCCCGCGGCGTGCATGCGGCGGAATTTCCAGAGGAGATACCGGCGCAGGAGCGCGTAGGACAGCGCGGAATTGTAGCGTGCGTAGTAGCGCAGCTGTTCGCGACGGTAGGAGACGACGATGGCGGGATTGCGCAGCGGATCCGAGCCTCCTCCGTGATGAAGCACCTCCGCGGACGGATCATAGAGAACACCCCATCCCTGCCGGCGCAGCCGCATGCAGAGGTCAACGTCCTCGAAATAAAAAAAGTACCGTTCGTCAAAACCGCGGACGGAGTCCCATGCCTTGCGCGGGAGCAGCATGCATGCGCCGGTGACCCAGTCGACGGTTCTGAGCGCGGCCGATGCCGCTTCACGGCGTTCGAGACCACCCCCGCCTGCACCCATGCTCTGCCGCTGTCGGCGGCGCTCGAAAAACTCGCTGCGCAGTGTGGGGAAGTTCCCCCAGGACAGCTGAAATCGACCGTCCGGAAAGTGCAGTCGCGGACCGATGGCCCCGACCGATGGATGCTCGATGCAGCGCTCGGTGAGCGCCGCGAGCGTGTTGCCTTTCATCTCGAGATCGTTGTTGCACACGAGCAGATACGCGCCCTGTGCGACGTCCGCACCGCGATTGCAGGCGTACCCATACCCGCGGTTTTCCCTGAGCCGGATGGTGCGCACGCGCGCGTATTCCTCAGCGGGAAATGGGATTTCCGCTGCGTTGTCGACGACGATGATTTCACGTGAAGGGGCGGGGGGAAGCGCTGCCAGCTGCGTGACGAGCGTTTCCGTGAGTGCGGAACTGCCGTAGTGGATGATGATGATCGAGAGTTCGGGCTGCATCGTCTCAGCGCAGCTGCGCCCTGATGCGGGATATCGTTTCATCGCGGCCCAGAAGCTCGGCGATCATGCCGAGATCCGGACCGTGCTCTTCTGCCGTCAGCGCGAGACGCAGCGGCATGAACAGCTGCTTGCCCTTGACACCGGTATCCTTCTGTATGGCCTTGATCATAGCCTTGATGCTCTCGCCACGCCAGTCTTCAAGTTCGGCAGCCAGTTCGACAAAGCGCGTGAACACCTGCTGTGCCGGAGCATCGGCGACGAGATTCTGCGCCTCCTCACCGGTGATGTGCACAGGTCCCCCGGTGAACAGGCCGAGGTGCTCGGTGATGTCGGAGGGAAGCGTCAGGTAATTGGTGAGAGAGGACACCACGCTGCGCGTGCGCGCGGGGTCCGTCGTGTCGAAACCGGCTTCGCGCATCCACGGGCCGCAGATCTCCACGAGGTCCTCCGCCGGGAGCGCACGCAGATACTGTCCGTTGAACCATTTCAGCTTCTCGACATCGAAAACGGCACCGGCCTTGCCGACCCGTTCGAGGCTGAACTCTTTCTCCAGTTCGGCGAGCGTGAACATCTCCCTGTCGTCACCGGGATTCCATCCGAGCAGGGCGACGAAATTGATGAGGGCCTCGGGCAGATAGCCTTTTTCCCGGTAGTCCTCCACGGCGACATCGCCCTGGCGTTTGCTGAGCTTGCTGCGGTCCTGATTGAGCAGAAGCGGCAGGTGAGCAAATTGCGGCGGTGCCCAGCCGAAGAATTCGTACAGCAGCATGTGCTTGGCCGTGGATGGCAGCCATTCCTCGCCCCTGATCACATGAGAAATCTGCATGTGATGGTCGTCGACGACATTCGCAAGGTGGTAGGTGGGATAGCCGTCCGACTTGAGCAGAACCTGGTCGTCGATGACGTCGTAGTGCACGGTGATGTCTCCGCGAACCAGGTCGCGAAACTGCAGCTGTCCCGCGAGCGGGACTTTCATGCGCACGGTGAACGGAAGGCCCGCGTCGCGTTTTTCGCTGATCTCCGCTTCGCTGAGCATTCGGCAGCGTCGGTCATACGTGGGATCCTTCTTTTCGGCGAGCTGCCGTTCCCGGGAAGCGGCCAGTTCGTCCGGCGAGCAGAAGCAGCGATACGCCTTGCCCTCGGCGAGCAGCTGCTCGGCGTGCGCGCGGTAGAGGTCGCTGCGCTCGGACTGCACATACGGGCCGGAGGCGCCTCCCTGTTCCGGACCTTCATCGAAACGCAGTCCCGCCCACTCGAGCGTGCTGAGGAGGTTCTCCACCGCGCCTTCCACGTAGCGGCTGCGATCGGTATCCTCGATGCGCAGCACGGCGCTGCCGCCGTGTTTCCGTGCGAAAAGGACATTGTACAGTGCGGTGCGCAGTCCGCCGACATGCAGAAAACCGGTGGGACTGGGGGCGAAACGGACGCGGATGTTCTCTGTGCTCATACCTGCCATGCTGTTCGTTCACGAGGAAAGCGTCAATATAGGAAGAATGTCCGACAACTCTGTCCCGACACCTGCGCCGCTCAGAGGGCTTCCTTGACAATAGCGTGCATCTATCCCTATTTTGAAACAAATCGTCACTTCTCCTGTACACTGATTGCGGGAGTGCACCCCAGACGATCACATTACTGGTTGGAGCAGACACATGAGCTTCGAATTTACGGATGCGCACATCGCCGGGATCGCCCGTGTTCTCGGTGTGGATGCCAAGCACTACGGCAACCACTATCGGTACGAGATCAAGGGCGCCGAGGCGGAGCGCAGGGTATCGCTGGAGATTTATCCTTCCATTGCCATGGGCGACCGCGAGGGAACGCTCGTGAGCGTGTTCACTCCCAACAGCAACCTGCAGCTGCAGCATTGCAGCGGCGTTGTCATGAGCGAACTTATGGGAGAAGTGACATTTTTCGCGGAATCCGACGGAAAAATATCGGGTCTGATCGTCGAAAAGGAAGGTGGGTGCTCGCTGTATGCGAACGTCGACCGCAGCATGGTGTCAGGTGATTTCACCAAGCTTGGACCCGAGGTCATGCTTTCCGGCATCGCCCTCTCTCTTACCGAACTCATGCTGGATGAAAACGATGGAGAAGATGAAAATGCGCCCCCCGAGGCATGACATCGCCGTCGCGTTTCGCGCCCCGCTGGGATCCATCGGGGC
The DNA here is from genome assembly GCA_913060595.1 of uncultured Ignavibacteria bacterium. Classification (GTDB taxonomy): domain Bacteria; phylum Bacteroidota; class Ignavibacteria; order SZUA-365; family SZUA-365; genus BM516. The sequence goes on along the minus strand of CAJXSA010000026.1, from coordinate 8,277 downwards.
GCAGCTGTTTCAGGACGCCATTTCCCTTGCTCTCCGGTCGCGGCGCGTGGCGGAGGCGGTCATATCCTGCGCCGTGGTCACCGACGAGGAGATTCACGCCATCAACCGGCAGTACCTCGGCCACGATTATCCGACGGACATCATAACGTTCCCGCTGGAGGAGAAGCCGCTCGAGGCAGAGCTTGTGATCAGCGCCGAGACTGCCCGGCGGCAGGCACGGGATTACGGCGTGAGACTGCGTGAAGAATGTGTGCGTCTCGCCGTGCATGGAATACTGCACCTGACCGGTTATGACGACGGTGACGAGCAGGCCAGGCGCCGCATGAAACGCAAAGAAGATGCCCTTGTCGCACAATTCATGAATTCGGACCGCACGCCGGGATGACTTGACATTCGGAATGCCAGCGACTACTTTTTGTCCCAGATAAAGCGCGTTTTTACATACAGACGATAGAATGCAGGAAAGAATAGTTGAAATAATCGTGTATCTCATACACGAAATGCAGACGGACAAGAGGCTCGGAGAGATTGATCTTCGGGTCCTCTCCGACAAAGGCTACACCCAGAATGAAATAAGCACAGCGTTCAGCTGGCTTTTTGACAAGATTCATCTCGGTGACAATATCCTCTCTGAGGGGAGCAGAAGGCTGCCGCATTCACACAGGGTATTGCACGAATCCGAGCGCTCGGTGATTTCGCCGGAAGCGCACGGCTACCTGCTTCAGCTTCGCGAACTGCGTCTGCTGGACGATATGGACATCGAGCTCGCCATCGACCGCATCATGATGGCCGGCTTCGGGTCCGTGGGTATCGACGAGATGAAATCGGTCATCGCCTCGATCATTTTCGACTACGATGACTCGAACCGTATCGGCAGCCGTCTCATGCTCAACAGCAAGGATACCATACACTGATTTTTTACGTGCGCGCTGCACGCAGCCTGGTGAATCCATGCGGATTTCGCCACTGTCGTCTGCGCGCCGACTGTTTTTCAAAGCGTCAACCTCTCAATCGCAGGAACCATGTCTAAATCTCTGATTATCGTCGAGTCGCCGTCAAAGGCCAGAACCATCAACAAGTACCTCGGGAAGAAGTTTGCCGTTGAAGCATCCGTGGGGCATATCAAGAATCTGCCTTCCAAGGATCTCGGCGTCGACGTGGAAAACGGTTTCGAACCGCGGTATGTCACGATACGCGGCAAGGCGCCGGTGATCAAGGATCTGCAGAAGCGCGCCGGCAAAGCCGACAGCGTCTACATCGCAACTGACCCCGATCGTGAGGGTGAAGCGATCGCCTGGCACATCGCGCGGGAACTGACCAAGCAGACCGAGGGGAAACCCGTGTACCGCGTTCTCTTCAACGAGATTACGAAAAGCGGCATCGAGGAGGCGATGAGAAGCCCGCGGTCCATCGACGACCGCCTCGTGCAGTCGCAGCAGGCGCGGCGTGTCATGGATCGTATCGTGGGCTACAAGGTCAGCCCCTTCCTGTGGAAAACCATTTACAAGGGACTCTCCGCCGGCCGCGTGCAGTCGGTGGCGCTTCGCCTGGTGTGCGAGCGTGAAAAGGAAATCGCGGACTTCAACATTGAGGAATACTGGACGATCACCGGTGAATTTCGCAAACCGGGAGACGGAGCGTTTCATGCGAAGCTGGTGAAAGAGGAAGGGAAAGCACCGGAAATACCCAACGAGGAAGCAGCCGCGGGGCTGCTCGAAAAACTGCGCAGGCAGACCTGGCGGATTTCCGACATGCAGTCGAAGGAAATTTCCCGTTCGCCGGCTCCGCCGTTCATCACCAGTTCCATGCAGCAGGAAGCCTCCAACCGGCTGCGTTTCAGCGCCAAGCGCAGCATGCGCATCGCGCAGCAGCTCTATGAGGGTGTCGAACTCGGTGAAGAAGGGGCGGTCGGTCTCATCACGTATATGCGTACCGATTCCACGCGAACCAGCGGCGAGGCCCTGGGCAGTGTGCGTGAGTTCATTGGCGCGCAATACGGGAGGGAGTTTGTCCCGGATGCACCGCGGACGTTCAAGGTAAAGAAAAGCGCCCAGGACGCGCACGAAGCCATCCGTCCGACATCCATGGAATTCACCCCGCAGATGGTGAAGCGTTACCTGAACGCAGATCAGTACGCTCTCTACGAGCTCATCTGGAAGCGTTTCGTCGCCAGTCAGATGTCGGCCGCGAAAATGCTCCAGAGAACCATTCTCGTGGACGGCGGGCCGTATCAGTTCAAGGGCGTCGGATCGACATACACGTTCCGGGGTTTTCTGCAGGTGTACGATGATTTTGCCGGGGAGAACGGCCAGGAAGTGAACGAGGAAGAGTCCATCATCCCGGAAGGACTGGCGGTCAGCGACGCGGTCGACGCCGAACAGCTCGACCCCCATCAGCATTTCACCAAGCCGCCTCCGCGTTATTCGGAAAGCAGCCTCGTACGTGAACTCGAGGCGAACGGCGTCGGCCGACCGAGTACCTATGCGCTCATCGTGAGCACGATACAGGACCGCGGCTACGTCGAACAGCAGAACCGGCGTTTTCACGCCACCACCCTGGGCATGGACGTGAGCAAAATGCTCACCACGTATTTCGATTCCCTTTTCAACGTCGATTTCACCTCGCGCATGGAGGAAGAGCTCGACACCATCGCTTCGGGGGAATCGTCCTATCTCAAGGTGATGGAGGACTTTTACGAGCCTTTCATGAAGCTTCTCGACAGTGTCTCACCCGAAGAGGCGCGTTTGCAGGAGGACGCCGACGAAAAATGCGAGAAATGCGGATCTCCCATGATCATACGCTGGGGCCGCAACGGGAAGTTCATGGCCTGCAGCGGGTATCCCGAGTGCAAGAACGCAAAACCGCTGCCCGGCGAGGCCGAAAAGATGAAAATTGACGAGCCCTGCCCGGATTGCGGGGGCGAACTGGTTCTGAAACAGAGCCGGTACGGCAAATTCATCGGCTGCCGCAATTATCCCGACTGCCGCTTCACGCGTCCTATCACCCTGGGATTTGCCTGCCCGAAGTGCAAGGAAGGGGAAGTGGTTTCTCGCCTGACCAAGACGAAACGGACATTTTACGGTTGCACACGCTACCCCGACTGTGATTTCACCTCCTGGGATCGCCCGGTACCGAAGGCTTGCCCTTCGTGCAAAAATTCCTATCTTTTGCATAAGTACACACAGAAAAAAGGCGAGTTCCTCAAGTGTCCCGAGTGCAAGGAAGAATTCACCAAGGAACTTGATCCCTTCGATCCTTCGCAGGTCGCAGCGTAACACGGATCTTTATGACCGAGACATTGCAGCGCTTTCGCGAGTATTTGGTCGTGGAGCGGAACGCTTCCGGCCACACGGTCACTGCCTACATGCGGGACCTCGCACAGTTTCACGCCTGGCTGCGCGAGCTGGCGGAATCCGCCGAGGTCAGCTTTGAGGCCATCGACCGCGGGACGATCCGTGCCTGGCTCGGTGAACTGACGGAGCGCGGCCTGTCGCGCCGAAGCATCAGCAGAAAGATTACATCCCTCCGCAGCTTTTTCCGTTTCGCCGAGCAGCGCGGGCACATTTCCTCCAACCCGACGGCCGACCTGCATGCGATCAAGATCGATCGCAGACTGCCCGTCTTCGTCGATGAGGAATCCGCCGACGCCCTGCTGCAGCTCCCTGATACAGGGACTGTCGAGGGGGCGCGTGACGCGGCAATACTCGAACTGCTCTACAGCACCGGCATGCGGCTGAGCGAACTGGTCGGTCTCGACCGGCAGGATCTGTCCGTGAGCGCCGCGACGGTGCGCGTGCTCGGCAAGCGCAGGAAGGAACGTATTCTCCCCGTCGGTGCCCCAGCCCTGCGAGCGGTGCTGCATGCCCTAGCACTGCGGGACCGGGCGGCGGCAGAGGGGACGCGGAGGATTATCGATGCAGAAGCCATGTTTCTCAATAGAAGAGGTAAACGACTTACAAGCAGGAGTGTCTATTCCATAGTTCACGATCATCTTCGGATGGTCAGCGAGCAGGAACGCTGCTCGCCACATGTGCTGCGGCACAGCTTCGCGACGCATCTGCTCAACAGGGGAGCGGACCTGCAGGCGGTGCGGGAGCTGCTCGGGCATGAGAGCCTTTCCACGACGCAGATATACGCACATGTCACGACCGATCATCTGAAGCGCGAGTATGCCAAAGCGCATCCGCGAGCATGAATCATCTATCTTAGAAGGAGCGTATCATGAACGTCCAATTCACCGCACGCCATTTCAAAGCCCATGATGGGCTGAAGCATTATGCTCTGCAGCAGGTGTCTACGCTCAAGAAGTATTATGATGGAATTGTGCAGGGGAACATCGTTCTCCGCTTTGAAAAACCCAAGGACTCGCTGAAAATCGCAGAGATCAATCTCGCGGTGTACGGTACGAAACTGGTGGCCATCGAAAAATCCGAAAATTTCTATAAATCGATAGATAGCGCGGTCGAGAAGCTGGAGCGTCAGCTCCTGAAATACAAGGGGAAGAGGCGCGGACTCTGATTGTGCCTTCATCGCGCGATGTGTATCTTGTGGGCGGTTCTCCGCCCACTTTTTTTTTGCGCCTATGGCTGCCGCACACGATCCTCTGAAAAACCTCAAGATCCTCGAGAAAAAGAATCTCAGTGTCGGTCTCTTTTTTGAAAAGAACAGGGACCGCATTCAGCTCACCGCTGCAAATGGAATGGAAGACAGCGAACGGGAGATCACGGAAAAGAACCTCCACCGTCCCGGGCTCGCACTCGCCGGGTATGTCGAGCTGTTCACCTATCACCGGGTGCAGATATTCGGCAACACGGAACTCAAGTACCTGAATTCGCTCCGTGCGGAGGATCGGATCGCATCCTTCGCCCGGCTCTTCGAATTCGACATCCCATGTATCGTGGTGACGAACGGGAACACACTCGAGGACAGCCTGCTGGAAATTGCGACGCGACATGAGGTCCCCGTGTTCTACTCGCGGTTTCAGACGACGAAAGCGTACTACTACATGAGTGACTTTCTGGATGACCAGTTCGCGCCGCAAACGGTCATTCACGGTGCGTTCGTCGATGTTTACGGCGTGGGGGTGCTGTTCATCGGCCGTTCCGGCATCGGCAAGAGCGAAATTGCGCTGGACCTCGTCGAGCGCGGACACCGCCTCGTTGCAGACGATGTCGTGGTGGTGACGCAGAAAGCCGAGGGGCTGCTCATGGGATCAGGCACCGACCTGGTCAAGCATTTCATGGAAATCCGCGGACTGGGGTTGATCGACATCCGGTCGATGTTCGGAATTCGTGCGATTCGCTTTCAGAAGCGTCTCGAAATCATCGTGCATCTCGAGGAATGGGATGATGCGAAAGATTACGAACGGACAGGACTCGATTCGAACGAAGTCACCGTGCTCGGTGTCAGCATCCCGCACGTGCGCCTTCCGATTTTTCCGGGGAAAAATGTCACGGTCATCACCGAAGTCATCGCACTCAACTACCTTCTCAAGCATTACGGCTACGATGCCGCGACCGAGTTTTCGAAGCGATTGCAGGCTCGCCTCGAACGCCGTGCAACGCGACCGTCGGATGACCGCGCAATCGACTGGTTCGAGCACGATTTCGAGTGATATGATTTGATTTTTACGCTTCTTTTCACTTTTTTCTTTAGTAGCGTCTCGTATTTCATATAGACTTCCTGAGCCCAGTTTTACTCTCTTCCATACCAGAATAATCGGAGGTTGTATGTCTCCACGGATCCTGTTTGTAGCCGTACTCTGCTGCGGTTTGTTTGTATCATGCGGAAGTAAATCCGGAGAAAAGGACCCGATGAGCGAAGCCGCGGTTGTGGCGCTTTCCGGTGACGCGGACAATTTCAACCCTGTGGTCTCAAATTCTTCTACTTCCAGCGATATTCAGGGGAATATATACCCCATGATGTTCGACGTGTCATTCGACATGCGGGAAGGGAAGCTGACGTATGGAAAAGGCCTGGTCAATTCCTGGGAGTTTGCAAATAACGGGAAGGATGTGATTCTCCATCTGCGCTCGGACGTGCGATGGGAGGACGGCATGCTCGTGACACCCGAGGACATCAAGTTCAGCTTTTCTCTCTATGGCGATCCCGAGGTGGCGAGTCCCCGTCGCAGCTACCTCGAAAGCATGATTTTCACCGACAACAAGTTTGACGTCGACAAAAGCATTGAGATCATAGACGACAGCACCATGGTGTTTCATTTCACCAAGCAGTACCCGCTGCAGCTGTTCCATCTCAACCTGTCACCGATTCCCAAGCACGTGTACCGCAACGCAGACCGGAAAACCCTGCGCTCGAACCCGGCGAATGAGCGTCCCGTGGGTGCCGGTCCCTTCAAGCTCGAAGACTGGGTGCGTCAGCAGCAGATCATCCTCACACGGAACAGCAAGTGTACGCTGCCGTATCCCGCGAAACTTGAGAATGTGGTGTTCCGCGTGATCTCTGAACCCACGACACGGCTCACGGAGCTGAAAAAGGGAACGGTTGATGTGATGCGGCCTGTGTACCCGGACGACGTCAAGGACATACAGGAGAACAATCCGCAGATCAAGCTGCTCACACTCCCGCCGCGCAGCTACGAATACATCGGCTGGATGAACATAGACATCGAGGAGTATCACAGCACCGGCAAGATCGAACCTCATCCTCTCTTCGGCGACCGCCGTGTGCGCCAGGCGCTGACCTACGCGGTCAACCGCAAGGAGATCCTGGAGCATGAGCTGGGGCCGTATGGCGAGCTTGCCGTGACGGACTTCTCACCGATTTTCCGCTGGGCGATCAAGCACGATCTCATCCCGTACCCCTACGACCCGGAGAAGTCCCGGCAGCTGCTGCGTTCCGCGGGCTGGAGCGACAGCAACGGCGATGGCATTCTCGACAAGGGCGGGAAAGACTTCGAATTCACCCTGCATTACAACATCGGCAACAAGCGTCGCGAATACGTGGCGACCGTGGTGCAGAAGGAACTCAAGACCATCGGGATAAAGGTAAACCTGCAGTCCGTCGAGCCGGTTGTGTTGTATCAGAACATCGAAGACAAGCAGTACGATGCGTTCATAGCGGGCTTCTCCGTGGGACTGGCCATCGATCCGGCCGGACGCTGGGGTGAGATCAGCAACCCCTTCAATACCGTGGCGTTCGCGAACCGACGCATACAGGAGCTTCTCAAGCTCGGACTGCATGTGGCTACCGAGCGCGACGCCGGTCCGTTCTGGAAAGAGATTCAGGGCATTCTGCATCAGGAGCAGCCGTGTACCTTCCTGTACTGGGTGAAGGATATCGTCGGCGTCAACCGGCGCCTGAAGAGCACCAACATCAATGTGCTCGGTGTGACCGACAACATGTGGGACTGGACCATCGGTGACCCGAATTCCTACATGACATACTGACCCCTGTTTCACCTGACCTACGCGAAAAGGCCGCTCTGTGATCAGGTATATTTTTCGACGTGTAATGTCAGCAGTCCCGCTTCTGTTCGGGCTGCTGACATTTACATTTTTCATCATTCGTCTCGCACCCGGAGATCCGGTCGCCCTCTACATCCAGGGTGACGTCGATCCCATGTACGCGGAGAATCTGCGGAACGCGCTCGGGCTGAACGATCCGCTGCCCCTGCAGTATGTGAAATGGCTCAAGGGCATGCTGACCGGCGAACTCGGCGTGTCCTTCAGCAAGCATGCCGAAGTCACGCGCATCCTGGCGCAGACCATTCCCAACACGCTGCTGCTCACCTTTTTCGCACTGGTTTTCAATTTCTTCATAGGCATCGCTCTCGGGGTCACCACCGCGCTGAAACGCGGCAGTGCCACCGATCACATGGTGAGCATCACATCCCTCTTCGTGTATTCCATGCCCGAATTCTGGCTGGGCCTGATGCTCATTCTCGGAGTGTCCCTGCACCTGGATCTTCTGCCCGCCTCGGGAATGCACTCCCCGATGGCTCATTTTCTGCCTACCTGGCATTACCTGTGGGATCTCGTCCAGCACATGATACTGCCCGTGTTCGTTCTCGGTGTGGCCTCCGCCGCCGCGACCGGGCGCTACATGCGCGGCAGTCTTCTTGAAGTCATCAACCAGGACTACATTCGTACCGCCCGCGCCAAGGGCCTGAGCGAAATGCTGGTCGTGGGCAAGCACGCGCTGCGCAACGCGCTCATTCCCATTATTACCCTGCTCGGGCTGTCGCTGCCGTTTCTGCTCGGCGGTGCCGTGATCGTCGAAACGGTTTTCGCCTGGCCCGGTATGGGGAAACTGACC
>CAJXSA010000025.1 GCA_913060595.1 uncultured Ignavibacteria bacterium | reverse complement strand
AGTTGGCGATATGGCGCGCGGGCATGGGAAGACCGTTTCGCGGGAAATAGTCGAGAACCTCCATGAAACGCTGCAGCTGCAGCTTCGTGAACGCGGGGTCGGCATCGTGCGACGCGGCGAAATGCGAATACACACCGCAAAGATCCGCGTGCCTCGCCTCGCGCATGGCGTCGAAGAGCATGACCGCATTTTCGTGGCGGATCCCGATGCGTCCCATGCCGGTGTCGATCTTGAGCTGCACCTGTGCGCGACGTCCCATCGCCGCGGCGGTTTCGTCGATCTGGCGCAGCTTGTACACCGAGGATGCCGTGATCTGCAGGTCATGCTCGAGAAAATGAGAGATCTGGTTGCCGATAATGCCGCCGAGCACCAGAACGGGAGCGGTGATTCCCGCGCGGCGCAGCGCTATTCCCTCTTCGAGAAACGCGACGCCCAGTTCGTCCACGCCGCAGGACAGCAGTTCCTGCGCGGTCCGTATCAGTCCGTGTCCGTATGCGTTCGCCTTGACCGTCCCCATGATGCGTGCGCTTCCCACGCGCGCACGAATCTGCGCGATGTTGTGCCGGAGCGCCCCGCAATCGACATCGATTACGGTGGGCCGCAGCGCGATGGATCCATCATCGAAAAGACTGTCCATTTCTGTCCTGTTCCTTGCTACGCCGCCGCGCCGCCGTCCGCGACGAGGCAGAGCGAACGCTCCTTGCCGTCTGCGCCGAGAAACAATCTGCAGGCAAGCGGACTGCCGCCGCCGGGATTCGGCAGCGCCACACGGAGTCCGCTTTCTTTCGTCACCAGCAGCGCATCCAGGAAATCCACGAATACGGCATGATCGAACAGCAGGGAGGCCGGCTGTCCTTCAACTGCATCCGCAAGGTTGAACCAGCGCATCGTCGCAGCGTTCGCGCTGCTGATGCGTCCCTCGGTGAGGAAACTGCTGCGTCGCGTCTCCGGCTTGCTCCGCGGTCCCACCGCGGGATACTCCACCACCAGCTGGAGAGAATCATCATTGCCGGCACTGTCGGGTTCAACAGTACTGTCCTCAGCGCCAGTCTGCGCATCACGACGCACGGCGATGTACAGGAGGCGATCCTCCCCGTCCTCGCCGGGGACACGCTGAAGCCGCCATGACCAGCGCATTTCGTCGCCCTGCCAATCGGTGAACACGGCGTCATCCTCGCCGATCATTGCATCACCCTCCGCGGCTTCGTGCAGGCGCTGGTAGAAATCACGATGGTAGATGGCATACATGAAATCCGTGACATGATAGCCTTCGACGCCGGTGGACTTGTACGGTTCGTCGAGAAGGGCAGCGAAGGAGTCGTTCGCCGACGTGCAGCGGAAAGGGTCACGGTCGTCGAACAGTGCCACCGCAGCGGTCACGTTGGCGTGCAGGGCGTCCAGGGTTTTTTCACCGACAACAGCCTGTCCTCGCTGGGCGAGCGCTTCGGCCGCCTGCACGCGCGTCGCGAGTCCGTACGCGAACAGCGATGAGACCAGCGTGAGCGTTTTCAGCTCCGGTCCGGCGAAATGATTGCGGTCCTGGGCGTATATGGTGAGCAGCCCGTAATTCCGTCCGTCATGCGTGAGCGGGATGGCGAGCAGGGAATGCAGGTTGCTGCGTTCGGCCTGCTTGCGCCAGGGCTCGTATGTCGGATCGCTGAGGGTGTCGGCCACGGCCACCGCCTCGCCGGTTTTCATCGCGCGGCCGAGCGGCCCGCTGCCATGGTCGCTGTTGTCGTAACGGATTTTCACTTTCATGAGGTAATCGCTCTGTGACCCCGCGCTCGCGGAAGGATGCAGGCGTTCGTCCTTTTCTTCCGTGACCCCGCGCCAGACGAGGGGATAGTCACCGTGCCTGACGAGCAGCTGGCAGAAGCGGCGTTCGAGATCGGCTTCCGAACCGCCGTGCATGACCAGGTCGATGGTGTCACGTTCGATGGCCTGCAGGGTGCGCTGCCGCTGCAGCTGGTCCCCGCGCTCGGCGCTGTCGTCGAACGGCCGGATGCATCCGATGGCACCGATCAGCTCACCTCCCGCATCGTGCAGCGGTGCGGCGTTGACGAGCAGGGAACGGCGCGAGCCGTCGTGATTGAGCATGTCCACCCGCCGGTTGAACAGCTGCTGCTCCTCGACGAGCGATACCATCATCGGGTGGCTGGAGATGCCGAGGGGCTCCCCGGCGCTGTCGACCAGGCGCCAGCGTGTATCGGTGCAGCTGCGTCCGATAACCTCGCTTTTCGCGACGCCGAGCAGGCGGTCGGCCGCGGCGTTGGTCTGCGTGATCGTGCCGCGGGTGTCGACAATCATGACGCCGTCGGACGTCATCTGCAGCAGCGTTTCTTCGCGCGTGCGCACGGAAGCGGCAGGACGCGACACCTCCTCCACCTCTTCGACCTCCCGTCCGACACACAGAACGTAATTGCGGGACCGGTAGTTGACGTACTGCGCGGTGATTTCCTTGTATGCGATATTGCCTTCCTGCGTGATTTGTTCGCTGTCGAACACCTCGGGACCGTCGGCCTGCTTGAGGCGGGAAACCCGTCCGAGCCACTGGGCGCGGGAGTTGAGACGGTCGATGCGCGGAAGGGCGGTTTCCATCATCTGCTCGCGCGTGTACCCGAGCTGGTCGAGCATCCCGTCGTTGACAAAAACGAAACGTCCGGTTTCCGTCACGAGAAACAGCTCATCGCCTTCGATTTCGCCGGCAAGCTGGAAAAGTTCATCCTCATCGAACTTCCCGTTGCCGCCGGCGTCGCTGCATTCTTCATATTTGCTCTGCAGACGCTCGATCTCACTGATGAGTTCTGCTTTGGTCAGACGGGTTAAATCACTCATGGAAAACCTCTCGTAACGAGACGACGATAAAATAGAGTAGCACAGCGCTGCCGTGTTCGCCGCACATCAGCGCAGGACGGTCAGCAGACGTGTGGTGGACTGTGTCCGATTTCCCTCCTGCAATACGGCACGGCACAGGTAGACACCTGAGCGGAGGCCGTGCGTGTCCCAGGTCAGCGTGCGGACTCCCGCATGCATTTCGCTGTCCGCAATGCGTGCGATCTCCCGGCCCATCAGGTCGAACAGCTGCAGGCGCAGACGGCCGGCGGCCGGCAGCGACAGGTCGAAACGCAGGGAAGCGCCCGTCGATGCCCGCACCGGCTGCGGGTAGGCACCGATATCCAGTCGTGCCGGCAGAACGTCCGCTCCCGTGGCGGGGGACGGTTCGGGATCGATCAGCGCCGTATGAATGCTGAGCTGCCCCTGGTCGAGCTGCGTCCATATCGGTCGAATGCGCCCGTTCCAGGCCGCGATATTGTTGTAGTCACCGAAAAACACGAACGCGGTCGGGAAAAACGTCGCCGTGCTTATCCGCTCGTTGGTGAAACTGCGCCCGCCGTCCGTGGATCGGGCCAGGTACACATCCGTGGAATCGCTGTCGTAGCTGCGGCGGTCGTAAAACACCACCGAGAGTTCGCCGGTCATCTGATCGACCGTGCACCAGGTGAAAAACTGCGCTTTGCCGTTGCCGACCGCATCGTCGTTGACACGAATGGGAGACGACCAGCTGTCACCGCGGTCGGTCGATCGCGCGATGAACACGTCCGGATCCCCGTTGCGCAGGTCCACCCAGTTCACGTATATATTGCCGTTCGTTGCGGCGGGTGAAACGTCGGCCACGGTGACCGGAAGACCGTTCGATCGTGAAATCCCCGATATGCCGATATCCCATCCCCCGGGCTGATCGGCGATGATGCGGTCTCGGCCCCAGGTGACGCCGCCGTCGAGGGAACGGTCAAAATAGATGCCGCGCGGTCCGGACCAGGCCATGTACACGCCACCGTCGGGACCGACGGCGGGCACGGCGCCCTCCATGGTCTCATCACCGTCCACGGCGTTGCCGGCGCTGTCACTGACGCGCACATAGGGTTCGAAACTGACACCACGGTTGGTGGAGCGCGCGAAGACGATCACGCTGCTGTCGCGGGGATCCTGGCTGCCGTATTTCGTGAAGTCCGTCCAGGCCGCATAGATGTTGCCGCCGTGGGGACCATCGGAAAGGTCCGTGGCCAGCCACTCCTTGTCCTGCAGACTGGAGCTGAACAGGCTGCCCTGGCGGGCGCTGTCGGAACTCGGGCCGTACAGTTTCACGGCGTCGGACCAGGTCTTTCCGCCGTCGTCGCTGTGACGGACCACGATCGCGTCCCAGCCGTACACAAGGTTGGCGATATAGGCGCGGCCTGTTTTGTCGAACAGAACGCAGGGGTCGCCCCAGGTGCCCGAGGGCAGCTGTCCCTGCGTCCATGTCTTTCCGCCGTCGTCGCTGTGGAAGAAATAGCGCAGGTTCGCCCCGGCAATCATGTTGTCGGGGTCGAGGGGATTGATCGCGATCGTCACTTCCTCTGCCTGCGATCCTTCGCGATCGAGACGAATATTCTGCGTCTGCGCACACAGCGGTATTCCCGCCAGCGCAATGCCGCATACCAGCAGCAGCCTGTACCACATCATATGGGTATCCATGGTGTTATCCGGTCCACGCACACCGGAATCGGTGAAAACTTGTTGATGCAGTCCCCGGGGGGTGAAGGGGGACCGTCGTAATTACATATGTGGTCGAAGAGAAGGTTATCGCGTGACCGATCAGGTAGTCCCGTTGAGTTGCTGAAAGATCACGACGGTAAAATACACTCCAAAGCCAATGATAACAAGGGCAGTAATGAACGATGCCTTGTGGATGAAGCCTTCGGAAATGATGTGCCTTCGGCTGCGGACGAAGAACGCGAGCGCGAGGAACCACATCATGCTCCCGAAGCCGACAGCTGCGGAAAACAGCAGTTTGTGCAGAGTGCTGTCGACCAGGAGGCCGTGTGCCGTCACGAAACTGAGCACGGCGACCCAGGAAAAGAACAGCGTGGGATTCGCCAGCGTCATGGAAATGCCGATCAGCACGCCGCCGTAATGCTTTTTGGACAGGCGAAAACGGGAAACCTGCATTTCTGCCGCTTTTTCCGCCTTTTCGTCTTCGCTCTCATCCTCCTCGCTGTCCTGTGCGTCGTCAGCGCTCCTGCGGAACCAGATCATCTTTATGCCGTAGCCCACGAGGAAAATCGAGAAAACGCTCTGCACGACGGGATTCTGCAGGTAGGGATGTATGAGTGAAATCAATCCCATCGTGATGATGAGACAGTAGAACACATCGACGATCACCGCGCCGACCGCCACGAGTATGCCCCGGCGTGTCTCCCCCTCCAGGGTGCGATGGGCCACGTAGAGGGACGTGGGTCCGAGGGGAACCGTGATCATCACTCCGACCAGGATCCCGGTAAGCACTGTAACGATGTATTCCATTCAATAACGGGTTGATGGGTTTCGTTCGAGGCGCGCGTAAACAGGGAAAGCTAAGAAAAAGCGCTGAGCGATCAAAGACGGGAGACCGGGGTGGGGTTCAGCCCGCCAGGAATGAATCTCCTGCCGGGCTGAACCGCGAAACACACATGTCAGCCAGCCGGGTAGTACAGGGGTCCATCCGGGCCGACGGGCAGGCCGAGCATCATCCAGGCGATGAGAAGGAGCGTCCACGCGAGTCCCAGCACGACGCTGTACGGCAGCATGGTCGAAATAATGGTCCCGATACCGTAATCCTCGTCATACTTTTCGGCAAATGCGACGATCAGGGCGAAATATGACATCATGGGCGTGATGACATTGGTCAGGGAGTCGCCGATACGGAACACCATCTGCGTCAGCGCCGGGTGATATCCCAGGAGCATGAACATGGGGACGAACACCGGGGCCATGATGGCCCATTTCGCGGACGCAGATCCCATGAACATGTTGATGAAGGCGCTGACGAGGATGAAGGCCAGCATGAGCGGAATGCCGGTCAGACCGATATCCCCGAGAAAGGTGGCGCCTTCGATCGCGATGATGAGCCCGAGATTGCTGTAGCCGAAATAGTACACGAACTGTGCCGCGAAAAAGACGAGCACGATATACGTGGCCATATGGCTCATCGAGGAGATCATCTGCTTGATGCCATCCTTGTCCGAGCGTATCGAGCCGGTGACGATACCGTACACGAGACCGGGAATGAGGAAAAAGATCATGATGGCGGTGATCATGCCGTTGAAAAACGCCGAATGCAGCACGGTTTCACCGGGAATGCGAAGCAGGCCATTTTCGGGCAGCACGGTGAGGAGAAATGCACCGAGCACGGCGACGATGCTGATCCCTGCCCAGAGCATGCCCCGGCGCTCGGTCGCGGTCAGCCGTTCGAGTTCGATCGCCTCTTCCGTGCCCTCGTATTTCCCCAGCCGCGGTTCGACGATTTTTTCCGTCACCAGCGTACCGACGATCACGACCATGATGGCGGAGGCAAACATGAAATAGAAGTTCACCGCCACGTTGATCCGGATGTCGGCATCGATGATCTCGGCTGCGGTCTGTGTCAGTCCCGCGAGCACGGGATCGACGCTGCCGATGAGGAAATTGGCGGCGAAGCCGCCGGACACACCGGCGAAGGCCGCGGCCAGTCCGGCCATGGGATGACGGCCGAGCGCGAGAAAGATGACGGCACCGAGCGGTATCAGTACCACGTAGCCGGCCTCGGAGGCGAGATGGCTGATCACGCCTGCGGCAACGAGCGCCATGGTGATCAGTCGTTTCGGGGCCTTGAGGACAAGCGCGCGAATCAGGACGGTGATGAGCCCGGAACCCTCGGCAACCCCGATGCCGATCATGGCGACCAGCACCAGTCCGAGCGGAGGAAATGCCACGAAGTTGTGTTCCACGTTCTCGAACATCCATCGTATGCCTTCGCCGGTGAGCAGGCTGCGCACGGCAAAGCTTTCCCCGGTGCCCGGATGCACCGCGGAGAGATCGAACGCCGCGGCGATGGCGGAGATGATCACGACGAGAAATGCGAGAAGAGCGAAGATGGTGGCGGGATGCGGAAGGGCGTTGCCGACTTTCTCGACCACGTCGAGAGAGCGGCTGAACAGCGATCGCTTTTTGTCAGTCATCGGCACCTGCGTTTATGATTGTATCCGTTGGCTCGGTGTCGCTATTCGCCGAGAGCCTTTTCCACCGCGGCGATCACCTTCTTGTCGAGCGGGTCGACACGGGTGTTGAAGCGCGCGACCACCGTTCCGTTCCGGTCGACGAGAAACTTGGTGAAATTCCACTTTATCTCGTCTCCAAAACCCGACTCCTGTGTCAGGTAGGCATACAGCGGATGAATGTCCTCCCCGGCGACGGAAATCTTGCTGAACAGATCGAAGGTCACATCGAAATTACTCGTGCAGAATTCCTTGATCTGCTCGTCCGTTCCAGGCTCCTGGGCGCCAAAATTGTTGGCGGGGAAGGCAAGAATGTGCAAACCCTGCTCCGCGTAGGTCCGGTAGAGCTTCTCCAGGCCCTTGTACTGCGGTGTGAAACCGCATTTCGACGCGGTGTTGACGATCAGCATCACTTCGCCCGCGTAATCGGCCAGCGCCTTCTCCTCACCATCGATGGTGGTCATGGTGAAGGCGTGGACACCCTCGGCGTCCTGCGCCTGCGCAGTGTTCGCTGCAAACGCCATTAAAAGTACGAGAAAAATGAACTTCATTCGAATCCTCACTGAATAAAATGATACGAAAACACATGCAAAAAACAGCGGGGGCACTGCGGATGTTCCCGTTGCCGCGTGCTGCGGCGCCGCTCCGCGACCGCGAAACACGCGCTCACGCATCCATGGAAAGCAATCCGGCGCGCAGGGCAGCCAGCATCAGTCCCGTGACAGTCTTCCCGTCGCTGATGCGTCCGTCGCGGCACATCGCGATGGCCTCGGACAGCGGCATGCGCAGCAGCGTGATGCTCTCTTCACCTTCTTCGAGCTGCTGCTCACCGTCACGGAGGCCCGTGGCGAGGTAAATATGCAGGATTTCACTGCAGAATCCGGGTGTGGTCATCATCGCCGTCAGTTTCTGCACCTCGGCGGCCGTACAGCCGGTTTCCTCCCGCAGTTCGCGGACGGCACAGTCGCGCGGGTCCTCACCGCGGTCGAGCTTGCCCGCAGGCAGTTCGATGATTTCCCCGTCGACCGGATACCGGTACTGGCGGATGAGAAGGACGTCGCCGTTGTCATAGAGCGGCACCACCACGGCGCCTCCGTCGTGGCGCACCACTTCGCGCACGCTCTCGTAGCCGCTCGCATGGCGAACCTCATCGCGTTCGATGGTGAATACGCGTCCCTCATACAGGCGCTCGTGCCGGGTGACGGTGAAAGCTGCGGACATTGTTTCCCTGTGTTATTTCTCAATATTCCGGTTTTTCTCCATGAGCTGCTGCAGTGCAGGCGCCAGGTGCAGCACGCGCTGCGGGAAGGGGATTTCGATCTCGTGCTCGTAGAGCGTGTTGTAAATGATCAGCAGCAGATCGCTTTTCCGGCGCGGGATGTCGTTCGGATTGCGGATCTTGCACAGCAGGATGGCGTTCATCGAGGAATCCCCCATCTCCATGATGCGCACTTCCGTCGTGTCCGCCTCCACGATGTCGGCTTCCCGGTTGATGCGGTCGAGCACGACGCGGCGCATCGCGAGCAGGTCGGTCCCGTAGGCGACGCCGAAGGGGACTTCGAATCGCACGATATCGTTGGGATAGGAGAAATTCATGATCTGACTTTTCACGATTTCCGCGTTCGGCGTGATGATCATCACCTGGTAATCATCGATCACACGCGTCGAGCGAATGCCGATCTCCTTCACGTTCCCGATTGTGCCGTCCGGCAGGCGTATGCGGTCGCCGATGCGGAAGGGGCGGTCGATCATCAGCACGAAGCCCGCGATCATGTTCGCCAGCGTCTCCTGTGCCGCCAGCGCGATGGCCAGCGAACCGACACCAAGAGAGACCACCAGCGTGCTGATGTCCTGGTTGAAATGGTTGAGAATGATGATGAGCGCCAGGAGATAGATCAGGACTTTCATCACCCGGTTCGCGAGCGGCGCGAGTTCGTCGTCGAGATGCGTTTTCGTCCTGCTCGCGATTTCGTGCAGATACCAGCGGACGATGGCATCGATCACCTTGGTGGCGAAGTAGCCGACATACAGCGCGGTGACGACGTACACGCCTTCGTACAGGAAGCGGAAGCTCTTGCGCAAAAGCACTTCCTCTTCGGCGAACGTCCCGTGCGTCCATTTCAGCACCCAGAACGCGGTGACGAGACCGAAAAGCAGGACGCTGCTGTGACGCAGCGTGTTGACGAGGAGATCGTCGAGCGTCGAGCGTGTTTTTTTTGTTATTTTGCTGCTGAACAGCATCAGCAGCATCTGCACCAGTCTGCCGGCGAGCACGCCCAGCACGATGATCAGCAGGGCGGAGAGCAAAACGGACGTCCGCGTGTCGCCGAGAACGAACTCGAGTATGTTCATGTATTCAGCTGCTGTTGTTATGTGCTCCGCAAGCAATATAGGAAAATCCGTGGCCACTATGCCGTATGACGCCGTGCGCACACCGACCATGCTGCTGAATCCCGCGGTGTGCCGGAACAACATCAGGCGCATGGCGGAAAAAGCCCGCGCGCACGACCTCATTTTCCGCCCCCACTTCAAAACACATCAGTCCCGCGTCGTCGGACGCATGTTCCGGGACGCGGGCGTCGAACGCATCACCGTCTCCTCCCTGCGCATGGCCGCGTATTTCGCCGACGACGGGTGGAAGGACATCACCGTCGCCTTCCCGGTGAACCTGCGTGAAATCGACGCGATCAACGCACTCGCCGCACGCGTGCGGCTGCAGCTGCTCGTCGAATCGGCCGACACCGTGCGGCGGCTCTGCGAAGGACTGCGGCACGACCTCGACGTATACGTCAAGATCGACGCGGGCTACGGACGCACCGGCATCGCGCACGACAACCGCACCGCCATCGACGCGGTGTGCGAGGAAATCGCGCGCTGCCCACGGCTGCGCCTGCACGGCCTGCTCGCGCATGCAGGGGACAGTTATCACGCCGCAACCCCGGAGGAAGTGCGCAACGTGTTCGAGCGCACGCGAGCGGGACTCACTGCCGTCGCTGCGGCGCTCCGGCCCCGGCATCCCGAACTCATCGTGTCGGTCGGCGACACCCCGGGCTGCACGCTGGCGGAGGATTTCACGGGCGTCGACGAAATACGACCGGGCAACTTCGTCTTCTACGACGTGATGCAGTTGGAACTGGGCGCCTGCGCAGCGGAGGACATCGCCGTCGTGCTCGCTGCGCCCGTCGTCGCCGTGCATCCCGCACGCGGTGAATTCGTGATATACGGCGGCGGGGTGCATCTTTCGAAGGAGCAGCACGGGCGCGCAGGCGGCGAAACGCACTTTGGACGGGTGGTCCTGCTCACCGACGAAGGCTGGTCCCCGCCCCTGCCCGACACCCACATCGTGCGCCTCTCGCAGGAACACGGCGTCGTGCGCAGCACGCCGGAAATCATCGACCTGCTGCACCCCGGCGCCCTCGTCGGCATTCTCCCCGTGCATTCCTGCCTCGCCGCCGCGTGCATGCGCGGCTATCTCATGCTCGACGGAAGCGAGGCTGACCACTGCGCGGGACAGCCATACACGACACAATCATAAGCACGGAAGCCGCATCATGGATATCTCCGCACGCGTTCAGTCCCTGCTCCGCAGTCACCCCGTGGTCGACGTGCATTCCGACTACGCGATCGAGCTGTACCGCGCGGCGGAAGAGGGTCGCGACGACGCCCTGCATGCCGAGCATCTGCCGCGGCTGCGCGAAGGAGGAGTGAGCATGGAAGTGCTCACCGTCGGCGGCGATTTCGACATCGACGTGCTCAAGCTCTGGGACGAACGGCTGGTCCGCAACATCGTCGACCGGACGCTGCAGCAGATCGATCGGCACGAGGACTTCCATCTCGTCCGTGACGCGGCCGACCTCGACCGCGCCGCATCACGCGCGGGAACGCATTTCATGCTCGCCCTCGAAGGCATTCGCTGCATCGAAGACATCGCCGCTCTGCGCATGCTGCATGCGCGCGGACTGCGCGCAGTGATACTCACCCACAACGAACGCAACGGCGCGGCGGACGGCTGCGGGGAGCCGAACCCTGGCGGACTCTCAAACTTCGGACGGGCCGTGGTGGAGGAACTGCTCGCGACGCGCATGGTACTCGATCTCGTGCACCTGTCCGATCCCTCCTTCTTCGACGCCCTCGATCACTATACCCTGCCGCCCATGGTCTCTCACAGCAACGCCCGTGCGCTCTGCGCACACCGGCGGAATCTGACCGACGAACAGATCCGGCTCATCGGTGAACGCCACGGGGTCATCGGTCTCAATTTCCTCGGCATGTTCATCGACGACGACCGCACGCGCGCCACTCCCGACCGCCTCGCGGACCATGCGGTGCACATCGCAGAACTTATCGGTCCGCAGGCACTCGCCCTCGGACCGGACTACGCTGACTATTATATCGACGCCATGAAGAAATGGCTCACCCGGGACAATCTCCCTTCCGATCTGCTCACCTTCGTACACGGTGCGGAGACCGTGGCACAGCTGCCCGTCGTCGTCGAAGCGCTGGCACGCCGGGGTTTCACCGACGAAGAACTCGCCGGCATACTCGGAGGCAACGCACTGCGCCTGTACCGGGACGTGTTCACCGCCTGATCATTCTCACAGCTGTACGAGGAAGCCGTCATGCACGCCATGTTCTTTCCCTCAATCCTTCTTCTCTTCGCCCTTCTCACCCTGCCGCTCGCTGCGCAGCAGTCTGAAGACGGGGACATCTTCGCGCGCAACGGCGTCGAGGGCTGTTTCGTCATCTGTCCTGTCGATGCCGACGATTGTGATCGCCTCAATGCGGATCGCTGCGGCGAACGTTTCATCCCCGCCTCGACATTTAAAATTCTCAACTCACTGATCGCCCTGGAAACCGGCGCCGTGAAGAGCACGGAAGATGTCCTGAAATGGGACGGCCGCACACACCGCATCCGGTCGTGGAATCAGGACCAGGACATGGCCAACGCATTTCAGCGTTCCTGCGTATGGTTTTACCAGGAACTGGCCCGGCGCATTGGTTCCGATCGCATGCAGCAGTACGTGAATGCCAGTGACTACGGCAACGCGGACATCAGCGGCGGCATCGACCGCTTCTGGCTCGACGGCGCCCTGCGCATCAGCTGCGACGAGCAGATCGCGCTTCTCCGCAAGCTGTGGAAAGACGCCCTGCCCTTCAGCGCGGAGGTGCAGCGCACGGTCAGGCAGCTCATGGTGCTGGAGCACGGCGACGGGTATGTGCTGTCCGGGAAAACCGGTCTCGGGGATATCGACGGCACGCTGTACGGATGGCTGGTGGGCTTCATCGAGCACGAGGGGACACCGTACTGCTATGCGCTGAATATCGCATCCCCGTCCATGGAAATGTATGCGCTCGCGAAACTGCGCCACCGCCTCGTGCGCGAGCTCCTCACCGAACGCGGACTGATGCAGGGGAAACCTAACGGGGAATAAACATGTTGAGTACGTAGCTGAATTATTACGTACCTGATTCCCGGAGTATAGACATGGTTGCATTTTCCATCGCCCTCGGCGTCATTCTCACCCTGCTCGGCATCGCGGGGTACGGTTTTTCCGGGGGTGAAAGCGTCACCGCGCTGATTCCCTCCTTTTTCGGGGTTCCCATCCTGGTGCTCGGACTGCTGGCACGCAAGGAGAAGCTGCGCAAGCACATGATGCACGCCGTCACCCTGCTGGCACTTATCGGTTTCGCAGGGTCCGCGCGCGGATTGTCTTCTCTTGTCGATCTGCTCGGCGGCGGAACGCTCGCACGTCCCTTCGCGACCGTAATGCAGAGCGTCATGGCGCTGCTCACACTCGCGTTCGTGATTTTTGCGATCAAGTCCTTCATTGACGCACGCCGTCAGCGCGACATCGCACCCACCCCGGGAGAGTAATCCGTGCCCCCGAGAAAACGTGCGGTCGAGGAAATATCTTCTCTGAAGGCGCCGCCCTTCAGTGACGCGCAGTGGGAGGATTTCCGGCACGGCTGCGCGCTGTTCAATCGCGGACGCTACTGGCATGCGCATGAATCCTGGGAAGCGGCCTGGCTACCGATGGGGGACGACCCGGAAGACGACGCGGAGATTTTTCTCCGCGCCCTGATTCAGCTCGCGTCGGGACTGCATCTCAAGCGCATCGGGCGCTACAAAGGTGCCCGGAATCAGCTTGCAAAGGCCGAGAGCAAGTTCTCCGTCATGCCGACCTTTTTCATGGATATGGACATCGCGGCGCTGCGCGTGTTTGCGGCGCATCAGCGAGAACATTTTTCCGAAGATTTCGTGTGCCTGCTGCGCAGCAGGAGTACGGCCGGTTAGGTCGCTTCTTCCCTGTCGTCCTCCAGGGACGCCGGCAGCGTGAAGAAGAACGTGCTGCCTTTCCCGACTTCCGACTTGACTCCCACCTCACCCCCGAGCTTTTCCACGATGCGGCGCACGATGGACAGTCCCAGTCCGTGTCCCTCTATCTTGGCCTGCGCCAGCCTGGTAAAGGGCAGGAAAAGGTCCTCGAACCTGTCCTCCGGAATGCCGGGTCCGTTGTCACGCACCCAGTACCGTATCATCTTCCCTTCCTGCGTTTCCTCCATGCCGACTTCGACGGTCATTCCGCGCTTGCCGTGTTTGACCGCATTGCCGATGTAATTCACCCAGACCTCCTCGATCCAGGCGGTGTAGCCGACGGCGTCCTGCCATCGTTCCGGGAGCACGATGTGAATGTCGCGTTCATCGGCGAGCTTCTGCAGCCGGCGCACGGCATCATCGACGATCTGGTGCATGTCGAGAAACTCGGTGATGATCTCTTCCTGGCGCACGCTTGCGAGAAGAAGCAGGGCGTTGATGATGGAAATCATTTTCCGGCCGTTGAACAGAATGCTGCCCATGTACTCCTGCAGTTCCTCGACGTCAAGTTCGCCCGCTTCGGTCTGCACCATTTCTGCGTATCCCAGAATGAGGCTCAGCGGATTCTTCAGGTCATGCGCCACCGAATGCGTATATGTATCGAGTTCCTGGTTCCGCTCCTTGAGTTCCTTGTTCTGTGCTTCCAGGAGCAGCTCGGCGACCTTGCGCTCGGTGATGTCCCTGCTGACGCCGACCAGCCCTGTGACCTGGCCGCTTGCGTTCTGCAGCGGGACTTTCACCGTCTCGAAATACTGACGGGCGCCGTCCTCCCCGTCCTCCGACATCTCCTCGCCGCGCACCGGGCGTCCCTTCTCCATAACTTCACGATCACTCTGTTCGCACTGTGCGGCGATGTCCGGAGGCAGCAGCTCGCTGTCGGCTTTGCCGAGAACTTCCTCCATCGGCTTTCCCACCCACTCACCGAAAGCCTGGTTTGCGATGATGTTGGTCAGGTGTTCATCCTTGAAATACACAAGGTCGGGGATGGCCTGGATAAGCGTCTGCAGCTGCCGGTTTTTCTCCTCGAGATCCAGCTCGGCGAGTTTCACCTCGGTGATGTCGCGTGTCACGGAGCCGGTGAGCAGGCCCTGCGAGCTGCGCACCGGGAAGGAAACGAGTTCGATGTAGCGGCGTTCGCCGTCTGAGCGCAGTATCCAACGGTCAAACAGCCGGTTCAGCCACGTGGCGTCCTCGGTGACCAGGTATTCCTCGATGAGCTTGCGCGTATGTTCGCGGACGTCATAGCGGGCATGCTCTTCGGGAAGCGCGAGGCGTGCCTGTATGTCCCAGTGACTGCTGCCGATGGCCTCGTCGCGTGGAATGCCCGTGATGCGCTCCATGGCGGGACTCCACTCTATCACGCGGCCGTTTTCATCCATCAGCGAAATGCCGTCCGCCGCGTTTTCAATGATGCCGCGGAGTTTCTCCTGCTCCTTGAGCAGCGATTCCTCCGCTGTCCGCTGCTGAGAAATGTCCTGCACCGCACCGTGTATGCCGGTGATGTTCCCTGCGTCATCCACGATCGGGGACACGTGATCCCGCAGCCAGACCGTGCGATTATCCCGGGAATGGATACGATAGACGAGCATGGTCGTCTGTTCGGCCGTCAATCGTTCGAAGAACGGTCCGAGCTTCTCGCGGTCGCCGGGATGGACGATGGAGGACCAGAAGCCGGGGTTCCCGATCACTTCAGCTGCGTCATGTCCAGTAATCTGCTGAAAGGCGCCCTCCACCCATTCGGTGACGAGCTGCCCGTCGTCATTCAGGCTCGCGGAATACACATAGTCGCTGGTCAGATCGGCAAGGATGCGGAAACGATCCTCGCTGCGCGAGATCTGCTGCTCCGACGCGCGGCGCTCGGTGACGTCGTTGCCGACGAACATGCAGCCGACGGTCTGCCCCCCGTTCCCGCGAATGATGTTGGAATTCCATGAAATGATGCGTCGCGAGCCGTCGAACGTGCGAATCTCCGTCTCCACGTCCGCCATGCCCTGTTCCTCGCGGAGCAGCGCCTCGTACTGCGCGATCATCTGTGCACGATACACCTCGTCCGGATACAGCAGTTCCCAGCGCCTGTGATTGCGTAGCAGCTCGCGCGACTCGTATCCGGAGATGCTCTCGGCGCCGCGGTTCCAGAGTATGACATTGCCTTTGCGGTCGAGCGCCTCGACCCAGACGTTTGCGTCATGAAGAAGGTTTTCGTAGAACTCCTTCTGCTGACGCAGCTCCCGCTCGTGCCGTTTGCGCTCGATGGCGTAAAACAGCGTTTTCTCGAGCACCGCCGGGCTGATCTCGTCCTTGTCGAGAACGTCCTGCGCCCCCTTCTTCGCTGCCTCACTGGTCACGTCGAGGTTGTCGGTATCGGTGAGCAGTATCATGGGCAGCTGCGGCGCATGGCTGCGCATGGCGACGAACGTGTCGAGTCCCTGGCTGTCGGTGAGGAACAGTTCCATGAGTATGACATCGAACTGCGTGCTGATGGTCTGTTCGAGTGCGTCGGACAGGCGAGAAACATGGGTCACCACGCAGGGCAGGGAGCTCTGCATGAGTGCTTCCTCGATGAGCTGGGCATCCGCCTCACGCTCCTCGAGAAGCAGCACCTGGTACGCCATTTTGTCCGTCATGGGCTGAATTCGTGTTTGGACTGGAAAATAATACAGACGCGTCTCGAATAAAAAGGAGTTCTGCGGAAATCTATGGAATTATTTGACGGTTTTTCATGAATTGAAATCGCAGTCTCCTCCCAAATGTCCCCTCGCTCAGTGCATCCGCAAGGAAACAGGGCATA
The DNA here is from genome assembly GCA_913060595.1 of uncultured Ignavibacteria bacterium. Taxonomy (GTDB): domain Bacteria; phylum Bacteroidota; class Ignavibacteria; order SZUA-365; family SZUA-365; genus BM516. Next base: position 969 of record CAJXSA010000025.1, on the reverse strand, counting down.
AATATCGTGCAAATACGCAACGACAGCCTCAAAAAGAAGGCGACGTCGGCAGGGTTTCCCTAGCGGGCGAAGAGCGGGTCGTCCGGACGCAGTTCCTCGTGCATGCGACGCAGGGCGCCGTATGCGGTGCGCGACCCGCGAACGGCGCATTCACGGTACATGCGCACGGCGACGCCCTTGCTTGCCGTGCGGCCGAGGCCCTTCTCATAGCTCGCGGCGAGTGCCACTTCAGCGAGAATGCTTCCCTGCGCGGCTGCCTCCTCGCACACTTCCAGCGCGTCGCGAGTACCCATGACGTCAGATCTGCCCAGAATGGCTGCGGCCGCCAGGCGCACGCGCGCCTCTTCGTCGTGCAGGTCTGCGGCATGTTTCCAGAATGTCGCGGCGCGGCGCTCGTCCCGCTCCACCCATCGTCCGGAGGCGAAGCACAGGCCCAGCTGCACCAGCGCCTTGCCATGATCCTGTCCTGCGGCACGTTTGAGCATGTCCAGCGCCTGCGCGGGGGCGAGGCGCGTATCGAATTCCAGCGCATGCAGCACCGCCCAGAGATACTGCGCTTCCGGGTTGCCGCCGTAGGCCTCACGCGCGATGCGTTCGCGCAGGGCCGTGTCACGGATCAGCGCGATCAGCAGCTGCCCTCCGCGGGCAGATTCCAGGAACACCGACGTCGCGAAAAGCGACGCGGCCTGCAGGCGATCGTTTCCGAGCTGCCGTCCCTCCGTCATCAGTCGTCCGAGAAGCACCATGGCCTCAGGGTTGCCGTGCCGCGCCATGCGGTGCAGGCGCATCACGGTCGAGGGCTGTGCGCGGCCATCGGCGAGCGGCAGAAACGCGGCGGAGTCCCCGGCGGACATCGGGACCGACGCGAGAAATTCACCCAGCAGCTGCCGGGTTCCGATAGTCTCGGTTCTGTTCCGGGCACTGAAATCAAGCAGCACCGGCGCCCAGTCGGTGTCATCATCCTCTGCG
>CAJXSA010000024.1 GCA_913060595.1 uncultured Ignavibacteria bacterium | reverse complement strand
GCCTGCAACTGCCGTGGCCGTTCCTGAGCCCGCCTCGCGGGCCGTCCCGACCTGGGAGAGGCTGGAGTGGATCAGGCGCAGACCGACGCCGATGCCGAAGTCCTCGTCGAGGCGCGTGCCGTAGGACACGGTGAAGGCGATCTCATAGCTCTTGAACGTGCCGAGGGGATTGTTGCCCTCGTCACGGCGTTCGAATTCGCCGAGGTTCAGGTACGTGAGCGCCGCACCCAGCGTCCCGCCGGTGGACGGCACGTCCATTTTGTACCCCGCGTATTCGAAAAAGAGATCACTCTGCTGGAACTGGGGCAGCCAGTTGGAGTGATTGAGACTGAGCTCCATACCCTTCTGGAAACCAAGACCGGCCGGATTCCAGAAAATGGCGGAAACGTCGTCCGCGAGCGCGACGCCCGCCTCACCCATGGCGCTGTTGCGCGAACTGGGTGAGATCAGCATGAAGGGCACAGCCGTGTTCGTCTGCGCCGCCGCTTCCTGCACGAAGGGGAGTATCAGCAGGAACACTGCGACGGAACAGAGAAGGGATTTGCTCTTGCGAATCATGTGAATCCTCGTAAAACCTTAAGACAGAACAGTTAATTTATTACCATTTTCTTGCAATTTCAACACATTGTCAGCGCACGAGCATGATCTTGCCGCTCGCTTCGCTGCCCATCCCGCCGTCCGCCGTGCGGCAGACGATGCGGTAGATATAGATGCCGCTCGACAGCGGCGTGCCCGAGGCGCTGCGTCCGTCCCAGGGAATCTCCACGACACGCGAAGTTATCTCACCGCTGCGAAGATGCGCGGCACGCTGTCCGCTGCTCGCGTAAATCATCACGTCCACGACCACCGGATCGAGCACGTTGTGCCGGAAGGTGAACGTCGTGCTCCCGTTCGCGGGATTGGGATAGTTGGCGACGTCCTGCAGCGACAGTCCGCCGTTGACCATGAACTGCGTCTCGACCGTCGTGGAGTTGTTGAAGATATCCCAGGCGCGCAGTCGCAGGGTGTGGGCACCGGGTGCGAGGTTGCGGAGCCGGTATTCGACGGTTCCACGCTGATAGCTGTCGATGTCGCCGCGGTAGTAGCTGTTGAGCACCGTTCCCCGGTCGGCGCCGTCGAGCCAGATCTCGATGTCATGGCCGATGCCGAGCCCGGTGGTATTGATGCCGCTTTCGTCGAAGAGGTCGGCGATCAGCAGCGGATCCGTTCCCGTCTCGTCTCCCGGCAGAAAGCTGCGGCTGTCGAGGTAAAGCTGCACGACGGGACCTTCGTCGTCGGGCGTGGCCGTGCTGTCGGAGCCACCGATGCGCAGGTCAAGGGAGTATCCGGCGCCGTCGACGGCGTCGTTGTGGAAATACATTGCGATGCGGCCGTTGCTGTTTTCATAGCTGATGTCTTTCGGGACGATGAAATCCACCGCGTACCGCCCGTTCTCAACGCTGGCCTGCCCGCGGTACAGCAGTCCGCCGGGCATGGAATAGGTGTAATTGTTCCACAGCGGCTCCTGCACCACGACGCTGAGCTCCGCGTCGAAGAGGCTCACCTCGACGGTGCCGCTGAAATCATCCCAGGGAGTGCCGTCAGGACGCAGCACGCTGCCTTCGAGCGTGACGCGACTGAGAGCACGCAGCTGCACGGTGTCGGCGGGCACGGGACTGCCGTTGACCAGGATGCGATCGACGCGCGCGCTGTGGCGCGGCAGCGCGAGGCGCAGTCCGGGATCGGCAAAGAGATGGAATTTCTCATAGCCGGGAATGGAGTTGTAGCGCTGCTTGGAGGAATAGATGGCGTCTCCGAGACGCCGGGGCGTGCCGTCGGCCTCGCGTCCCTCGTTGAGCAGGTACTGGAAGAACTCGGTGTTGAACGCGCTGTTCTCGGTGGAAAAGACCACACGCGGCGCCGAGAGTCCGCCGATGGAGCCGCCGCGCTCGCGCAGCAGGAGAAGCTCGGTGCCGCTGCGCACGCCGGGCGCGTCATACAGGCCGAAGGTGCAGGTCGCGGCACAGACAAAGGTCAGGCGGTCGGCATTGGTCAGCTGCGGCACGGTCACGTCGGAAACGAACACGCGCTCGTGCCCCCAGATGTCGTGCGCGCCGTGTCCGGTGTAATTCATCACGATGGTGCCTTCATTGATGCGGTCGATGATGGCCTCGTTGACGTCCGGCTTGCGGCGACCCTGTGCGGTGTTTTCCGTGCGGTAGGACACCAGGTAAATCTTGTCCTGCTCCACGTCCGACGGAATCATGTCGGCAAGGCGCTCGGACTGCCGCGTATGCTGGTCGCGGTCGGTGTCGGAAAACGATGTCCACCCGTCGTCGGCGACGAAGGTCACGCGGTTTTTCCAGGGCGCGAAGTCCGGATCCGTTTCATAGCCGATGATTTTGTCCACCACGATGTCGGCTTCTTCCAGTGTCTGCACGGGAATGCGGCCGGTGGCGAGATCCACGCGCCTGTCATCGCCCACCACCTGCGCGTAATAATCGTCGCTGGCGTAGGAGCCGATGCGGTTGATGGAGTTCTCCGTCTCCCATACGGGCACGATGATCGGCTCGGGCGTGGTGTAATTCCGGTAATCATAGTGGCCGTCACCAAAAAAGAGCACGAAGGCCGGCGGAGTGGACCAGTTTTCCATCGCCCAGGCGAGGAAGTCGCGTATCGCGGTCGGATCGGTGACACCGCTGTTGAATTCGTTGTAGATGTCTTCCACCGCAATCACCATGCTGCTCAGCGGATCCGCCGCACGCTCGCGATGCGCTTCGAGACGACGGGCGGCGCTTTCCAGCGCGCGGCTGGTGATGATCAGGTGCTCGGCGCCGCTGCTCGCCTGCAGCGATGTGTTCGGGATGCCGGCCGCCGGTCCGGGCGCTTTCAGGGCCGGCGCGGCCACGGCGAGGAAGCGCCGGGGGTTTCCGGCTGTGTTCGCGATGCGGAAACGCACCGTGCCGCCGGACACATCCACCCCGGTCATGCGGCGCACGTCGCGAAAATCCGTCACGTCATACACCATGACGTCGGACATGGTAAAACCGTTGAGCACGAATTCGATGCGGGCCGTCGTGTCAGGCGCGGAAAAGAGCAGCTCGTCGTTGAGCGGCTCGAAGCGCCGCGCGTAATGCCATTCGACCCAGTCGACATAGCCGCCGCGGGCGCGCTCAGCATTCGCAGCGTTATAGGTGATGCTGAGCGTGGAACGCTCGTCGAGCAGACTGCCGGTGCCGGTGAATTCCCTCGTCCCGGACAGTTTCGCCATGTCCCCGGTGTCCGCGCCGAAGTCCACTGTTCCCATCTGAATGCTTCCAAGCGTGACATTGTCGGCGCGCACATCGAAACTGTTCTGGACCTCGGCGCTCGAGGCGACCTGCATGCGGTAGGTCACGGGCTGCCCCTGGACGATGCCATGCAGCTTGCGTGTCAGCACCAGCGAGGAGGCGCTTCCCGCACCGGGCACGAGACGTTTGCCTACCCAGAGCAGACCTGAGTTCATCAGGTTGATGCTTTCTTCCTCGTCAAATTCATGGCCGCGGAACCAGGACGGCGTGTAGAATTCACCCTGCGGGTCAAGTGATGTCTCCTGATCCATGCGCCGGCCTGCCGTCCCTCCGAAGGTCAGCAGGTAGCGGTTGACGCCGTCGAAGCGATGAATGTGATGATCGAAGCCTCCGCGCGACGGATTCCAGTGAAAACCGGAAAGTCCCTGCCCGAAAAACTGCACGTAGTCCTGCGCGTCGAAGCTGCCGTCCTCGCCGCCCACCACTTCAATGGGAATTTCCTGCAGGGGATCGGGACGAGACGCGACGAGGGACGCAGGACGCTCGCGGCCGCCGCTGCTGAACAGGCGTATCGTGCGCGGATCGATCGAGGCCGGGTCGAAGCCCGATTCGGTGAACCAGCTGCGCGTCAGACGGTACATGCCCGTCTGCGGAACGTCGAAGCGATACCAGTTCCCGTCCGCCATGCTCTCCCCGGACGCACCGCGCGCCAGCGACGCCGCCGGCGCAATATTCCAGATTTGCGCCATGGCGGGATTGAGAACGCCCATCACGGGCGCGCTGCCGGCGACGAGATCCCCGCGCGCTGCGCCGTACTCCACGCGGAAACGAATGCGCGTGTACACACGGGCGCGGCCCGTCGCAGGATTCCACTGCACCGGGGTGAGAATGATGTCGCCGAGCACATGGGCGCGCGAACGGCCGATGTTCTCGAGACGCACCACGTCCGCAGGCAGGAATGCGTCCAATGCATAGGCGGCACCGCGGCGGTACACGGGCGTTTCCCCACCATCTCCGCGCCGGATATTCGGAACGGGCAGCAGCACCACGCCGCTCTCTTCACGGTAGTCCACCTGTTCGATTGTAATGTGCGAGCCTGCAGCGGCAGGCAGCGCGATCAGTTCCCTGCGGAAACGCAGATCGGGTGCCCCTGCCTGGGACACGTCCCTGCCGACCGCGCGGTCAAAGGAATAGCGCAGTCCCTCTCCCGGAACCTCGATGCGCGAGACCACCGGACGATATTCGACTGTCATGCCCTTCGCATCCGCGGAAAGCACGCGCAGGTCCTGCGCCGCGGCGGAATGTGAAAAAAGCGCGGCGAGCGGGAGTATCCAGAGCAAAGACTTCAGCATATGCACCTGCCGGGTTTGTGGAGAGGGAACACTGCGTAACCTCTCAATGAAAACACCAGAATACAATTCCAAAGTTCATCCATGACGCGGGTTTTCCTCATCCGGTGCGGACAGACGCCCTGTTTCGGCTTCCTCGCGAAGGACCTGGCGATAGAAATGCAGGTTCATCGCGATGTTTACCGCGTATGTGGCGAGAAAGGCCAGCGCGGCGCCGGTCATGGCGAGAAAAGGGATGAGCGCGACGTTGAGCGCGATATTCACCCCGGAACTGGTCATGGACATGATGCGTATCGCCCTTCCCTGCCGGTGCGCTGCAAGGAAGGCGTGAAACGGGTGATTGAGCCCGGCCAGTCCGAAACCGGCCATGATCCACGGCAGCACGGTGAGCGCCTCGCTGTAGCGGTCGGTGAAAAAGAGCGGGATCAGCGCCTGGCACGCCGCCCACAGTGCGGCCGCGCCGACGGTGGACCACAGCAGGCTGATGACGAGGATGCGGCGCGGGATGCGCGCCTCGCTGACGAAGCGCTTGTAGGCGCTGTGCGACACCGCCTTGCTGAACATGCTGATCGGCGTGCTCATGGTCATGGCAATGGCATAAAAACCGACCGGCGCCATGCCGTGGAAAAAGGAAATCAGCATTTTGTCAAGTCCGTTGGTCATTCCGTCGACCAGCCGGCCCGCGTACACTTCTCTCCCGAACTCACGCACTTCTGCGCCGATGGTTTTCAATTCGTCTCCCAGGCCCCGGAACGTCGGTGCCAAAAAGCCGATTGCGATGCCGATGGCCGCAGCCATCGCGAGAAGCGTGGCGAGCATCGCACCGTGCAGATCCAGGCCTCCCTGCAGCGAAAGTGCGATCAGCAGCAGGATGAGGATGCTGCGCGGGAGCAGCAGAAAGGCGGACATGAATTTCATGCGGCTGCTGCCCTGGCTGATGCTGAGCACCATTTCCTGCAGGGGATAGACCGCGGCCAGCGGAGCCACCATGCGCAGCACGTCACCCGCGCCCGCGTAATTCCACCAGGCGTCGACGGCGAAGGATGCACCGAACACGAAGCCGCCGAAGAGCAGCCCCACGCCGAGCGAGAGCAGAAACAGCGCGCCCGCGCGACGCGCGAAGGACCGGCGGTCCTCGACCAGCGCCATGAGCCGCATGCCCGCCGGGGCGATGCCGAAATCAAAAAACATTCCCGTGAGCGTGAAAAACGCGATCAGGAAGCTGTACGTGCCGAACGAGGCCACGTCCATCGATCGTGTGAGCAGGCTGTAGACCACGATGCCGAGCAGCGCGTTCGCAACCAGCGCGGAGAAGTACACGGCGGATTTGCGGCCCAGATCCGAACGGAGCATCGACGATATGGCGTCGCGCCGCTTCATGTTCGGGGAAGCGTCACCGACCGTGTGCGGTCGTTGCAGTACAGAGAAGATTGTTCGGAGTGTGTTCCGAGAGATGGCATGTGCCGTAGACATCCGTTTCAGACGGTGCGTGTTTCGTAATACTCAAACGGGTAACGATATGTCTATGGCGCTCTCGATTGGTGCGATTGGATGGCAATGGAGAAACTTACGGCTAATCTTATGTATTGTCAAGCGGGAAAATAATCCCGCCCGCAGCGGCATGCCGATTCTGCAGCAGTGAGCCGACGGCTTCGAAAAAACGCACGTCGTCGTCGGAAAAACGATCAGCGGCGGGACTGTCCACGTCGAGCACCCCCCAGCAGCGTCCACCGTCGTCGACAAGGGGCACGACGACCTCCGCGCGGGAATCCGCGTCCCAGGCGATGTGTCCGGGAAACGCGTGCACGTCCGGCACGTGCTGTGTGCGCATTTCCGCCACTGCCGTGCCGCAGACACCGCGTCCGCGGGGTATCACCGTGCACGCCGGCTTGCCGTGGAAGGGACCGAGATGCAGCGTCGATCCGCGCAGCAGGTATACGCCCACCCAGTTCACCTCCGCGATTGACCAGTAGAGCAGCGCGGACATGTTCGCCATCTGTGTGAGCAACGGCTCATGCGCCTCCATCAGCGTTTCGAGCTGCGCAAGCAGCTGTGCGTGCGTCGGTTTGTCGAGAAGGGAAACATCAGCCATCGGGACACCGGGCAAATTTGACAATAATCGGAAAATACCTAGCTTACGGTAAACATTACAAAAACGAGGGTTCGAGCAATGAAACATCGCTTCGTCTTTCTCTCTATAGCCATATCGGCTGTCATTCTTTTCAACACCGGCAGCGCGGATGCGCAGAGCGGGGAACGTGAGTATTTCATGAAGAAAGCCCACTGGGGCGTCGGCGCACAGGCGGGCCTGATGTCCGGCATGGGCGTGGGCGTGCGTTTCCACCCGCTGGGGCGCTTCGGCGTTCAGCTCGCGGGCGGCGCCATCGCCGGGGAGAAAACCATGGCCTCCGTCGGATTCGAAGGACAGTTCGACCTCGACTGGCGCAACCGCTCCCGCTTCTTCGCACTGGTCGGCTTCGGGTATTACACCAACGGTGAGGACGAGCTGACGGTCGCGGACGGCACCTGGGAAGAAGGCAAGGAGGATCCGCGCCTGCAGTCCCCCTTCCGCGCCGGTCTCGGTCTCGCCTATGAGTGGGACATCTCCAACACGCTCATCTTCACGGGCAGCATCGTCTTCACCTACTTCTCGGAAGGCACTTTCCTTCCGCTGCCGCAGGTGGGACTGTATTACATGTTCGATTGACGCCTGCTCCCGCACGTGCGCATCTTTCGCGCACGAGAGTTCATGCCAGCATTTCCACGATTTCATCGAAGGCGCTCACGACCCTGTCGGGTTTGAGCGCCTTCAGTGTTTCCACGGGCTGAAATCCCCAGGTCACCGCCATGGTGTTCACCCCCGCCGCCTTGCCCGCCTCGATGTCATACGACGAATCCCCGATCATCCAGCTGTGTCCGTTGTCGGCTCCGGCCGCCTCGATGACCCGCTGCAGGGGCAGCGGAGACGGTTTCATCTCCGGGTAGCTGTCGCCTCCCGCCACATGACGGAAAAACTGCGCGAGGTCGAGCGCATGCAGAATTTCCCGCGTTGCCGCCTCGGGCTTGTTGCTGATCACGGCCATGGGCAGCCGGGCGAGCTGCGCGAGTCCCTCACGCACCCCGGGATACGGCCCGGTGCTGTCAAGGGCGTGCGTGGCGTACAACGTGCGATATCGCGCAATCGCTGCATCCACGTCCCCCCCTTCCCACCCGGCAGCCTCGAGCATGGTGGCGACCAGGTACCGCACCCCCTGTCCGATGCAGGGACGCAGCTGATCCTTCCCCAGCGGGTCAAGGCCGTATTCGGCGAGCAGCAGGTTGGCAGAATGGTGTATGTCGGACATGGAATCGACGAGCGTCCCGTCGAGATCGAAAAGCAGCAGTGTGGAATCGGACATTTTGACGTCAATCGTGATGGAACAAAAGCGCTCTCCGGCAAGTTACATGTTATGTCTGCTGCAGAACACCCTGAAAACCATAAAAAATGAAGAGATTTTGGACAGAGACTTGCACTGCAGCATAAAATCACTTAGATTTGGAGACCACTTTTTGTGGAGGGGCTGTAGCTCAGTGGTAGAGCATCTGCCTTTTAAGCAGAGGGTCGATGGTTCGAGCCCATCCAGCCTCACCAAAAAGTACCCTGCGGAAGTGGTGAAATTGGCAGACACACCATCTTGAGGGGGTGGCGCTCGAAAGGGCATGCGGGTTCAAGTCCCGCCTTCCGCACAAAAAACTCTCGTCTCAACGCAAGACTCTCCTATCCTCTCTTCCATGTCCCACCGCTATAAGGCGTAAGGAGTCCGACCATGCTCAAGAAGATCATGTTCTTGTCCATTCTCACTCTTGTTGTGTTCGCAACATCCGCCTTCGCGCAGAGTAACAATGAGGCAAAGAAGCTGTTCAACGAAGGGAATGCCCTTCTGAAATCTGGCGACTTTAACGGTGCCATCACGAAGTACGACGCTGCGTTGAAGCTCGAGAAGCACGAGTTCTATTATTACCAGAAAGGTCTCGCGGAGAAAAAATCACGCAAGACCGATGAGGCCCTCGAATCGTTCAAGGCCGCCGTCAAAACCAATCCCGAGTGGGCGATAGGCTATTTCGCCCTGGCGGGCGGTCATTTCTCGGCCGGCGACTATCAGCTCGCAATCGAGAACTACGAAGCCGCACTGCAGAAGAATCCCACACTCGGTCAGGCGAAGAAGGGGCTTGCCGCCGCACAGACCGCACGGGCCCAGCAGATTCTCACAGAGGGCGAGACGACGAAGGCCGCCGCGCTGGCAGCCAGCGCTGTCGAAAACGACGAAAAATATGACAAGGCCTACGTGATCATGGCGCAGGCGTACAACAAGGACGGCAAGTACGATCAGGCCATCCAGGCCGCGCTCAACGCGATCAAGTACAACAAGACTCCGCGCAAGGGCGCCGCGTACTTTGAACTGGGACTTGCCTATCGCAACCAGGGCAACACGGCCAAGGCCAAGGATGCATTCATGAATGCGAAAAAAGATCCTTCCTACGCGCGCAACGCAGACTATGAACTGAAGATGTTGAAATAACACTTCAGGACACCCCCGATTAAAAAGATGCCCCGTTCAGAGAACGGGGCATCTTTTTAATCGGGGGTCCGCTGCCTTGATATCCATCTCAGAAGCTCCCTTCGAGCATGAGGCGGAAGCGGCGCATCGGGGCGATGTTCGCGACCACTTCCGTGTAATGATACTGAAACACATTGTCGACGAGGAAGCTCAGCCGCAGCGGGAGTCCAAGCGCTTCTCCCGACAGTGAAAGGCGCAGATCCGTGACATAGGCAGCGACACGCTTTTCCGAATCCGGGATCACGAGGGTCAGCTCGCGATCGATGTTCTCCATGCGGGAGAGATAACGAAAATCAGCGCCGACCGTCACAGGACCGAGGCGGACGTCACCCGAGAGATACAGCAGGTGCCGCGGTCGGTATTTGAGCACCGTGGACGCACTGATGTCGCGGGGATACAGGTAGGTGTAGCTTGCAGAAAGGAGAAGCCGCTCGGAGAAGGGACGGGACTCCAGCCCGATTTCATATCCGATAATGCGCGCGCGTGTGATATTGCGGAACGCGATGCGTCCGTCGGCCGGATCGATGAGCGGCTCGACGAGATTGTCGTAGTCGTTCCAGAACACCGCGGCGTCGACGCTGCTTCCGAACGGAAGGTTCTGTGTGAACCCGACCTCGTAGGAAGTGCTGCGTTCCGCCTTCAGATCCGGATTCGGCTTGGTCAGGATGCCGCCCGCGCTGGCGCTGGTGTAGCGCTCGGCGATGGAAGGTGAACGGAATCCCCAGCCGTACGAGGCGCGGGCGATTCCGTCCTGCCACGGCGTATACGTGAGCCCGACGCGGGGATTGAGCTGCGCATCGATATCGAGCGAATCGATGGCTGTCAGGTCGTAGCGCGCTCCGATTGACAGATGCCAGTCCTCGCCGAGCGTCAGTTCATCCTGCCCGTATACTGCAAAGGTGATGCCGTCGCGCGTGCCGAAGGTGCGGGAGTCCACCGTCGCCCAGGAGGCGTCCACTCCGAACGTGAGGAAATTGCGGTCAGAGAGCGTCATGCTGCCCTGCCACTCGGCCCCGAGCAGCCAGGCAGTGGACTGCGTCTGATCCGTCGGGCGGAATCGGAAATCCGACGTATCGCTCGTGGTTTCAAACGCGGTGCGATACAGGTTGACGCGCAGCATCGACGCGAACGTCGCACTGTGCGTCTGCCGGTACTGGGCGGACGCCTGTGTTTTCACACTGCGGATGTGCTCGGTCAGGTCAGCCGTCAGCGGGGGCTGCAGCGCGTGTTCGAGATCGCGCCAGTACACCCAGTTGCCACGGTCGTTTTCGCTGTGATTGAGCGAAAGCACGAGGTTGCGTTCGGGATCGAAGCGGTACCACGCGCGTCCGCTCATGTTCCAGCGAACATAGTCGTCGTTCTGCCGGTAGGCCTGGTCGTTGCGCACCCCGCCCGTGAGCAGGTAGCTGAAATCACCGTGCACGTCGCCGTGCTGGAGATCGACACCGTTCATGAAGCGGGGATGCTCCCCCCACCAGTTCCAGGATTCCCACTCGGGCTCGTCCCAGAAACCGCTGTACAGACGCACGCGCGAGACACGTTCGCGCGGCTGCCGGGTGAGCACGTTGATGACACCGCCGAGCGCGCTGGATCCGTACAGTGCGGAGCCGGCGCCCTTGACCACCTCGATGCGGTCGACGGCGAACATCGGAACCACGTCGAACTTGATTTCCCCGGCATCACCCGCGAGCACCGGCGCACCGTCCACGAGCAGCAGCACACGGCTGCCGAGTGCACGGCTGTAGCCGCTCGAGCCGCGGATGTTGACCTGGTCTTCGGTGATATTCACGCCTGAGACCTTGCGCAGCGCATTGTCGAGACTGATGATGCCGCGCGCTTCGATGTCCCGCGCATCGAAGGTGGCGACGCTGACGGGGATTTCCTCGAGACTCTGCGCATGCTTGCCCGCGGTGACGATGACTTCCCCGGTCTCGATCACGCTCTCCGCGAGACGAAAATCCTGCACCCGCTCGGTGTCCGCCGTGATGCGCAGCACCGCGCTCTCCGGGCCATAGCCGATCATGGAACATTGCACATTGTATGTCCCGGACGGCAGCCGGCGTATCACGTAGCGCCCGTCGGCGTCCGTGGCCGCCCCGAGCACGGTTCCGCGAATCGCCACGTTCGCACCGATCAGGGGATTACCGTCGGTATCGGTGACACGTCCCCGCAGCACGCCGTTTTGCGCGACGGCAGCCGTCACAGAAACGCTCAGAAACAGGACAGTCCAGACGAGGGACTGGACTGACAGCTGCACACGGTTTTTCTTCATGCCTTACCTTCGTTTGTTTCGAACTGCCTGGTCGATCAGGTACAGGATTTCCTCCTGCTTCTGCATGTCGTGCACGAAATCGGTTTCATCGCTGTCGATGGTGAGCACCGGACCAAGCGTGTAGCTGCCTATCCAGTTCTCGTACAGCGTATTCAGCTGCGAGAGATAGTCGGGGTCGATACCCTGCTCGAAATCACGTCCCCGCAGGCGAATCTGCCGCTGCAACGTGGGAATGCTTGCGCGGAGATAGATCAGCAGGGCGGGCGGACGCAGGTACGAAGTCATCGCGTCATACAGCGCACGATAATTCTCGTAATCGCGGTCGTCCATTTTTTCGAGGTTGTGCAGGTTGACCGCAAAAATCTCCGCATCCTCGTAAATCGAGCGATCCTGCACGACAGACTGCTTCTGCGCCGCGATGTCCTTGTGCAGGATGAAACGCTTCGAGAGGAAGTACACCTGCAGATGGAAGGACCAGCGGGTCATGTCTGCATAGAAATCCGGCAGATACGGATTGTCGTCGACGGACTCGAAATGGGGCGTCCAGCCGAATTTCTGATGCAGCAACGATGTCAGTGTGGACTTGCCGGAGCCGATGTTTCCGGCGATAGCAATAAACATGTGCTTATTCCTGCTGCCAGCGGAGATCCTTCTGTCCCGCCGTGTGATTGGCATAGCGGGCGAGGACGAAGAGGAAATCCGAGAGGCGGTTGATGTAGCGGAGGTCTCGTTCGTTGATGTCTTCGCGCGTCGAGAGATGCACGAGCAGGCGTTCCGCCCTTCGTGCGACCGTGCGGCACACATGCAGGCGCGCCGCCGTTTCCGTTCCGCCGGGAAGGATGAAATAGCGGATCGGATCAAGCCTCTCCTCCAGCGTGTCGATACGCTGCTCCATCGTGGTCACGTGCTCGTCGGTGATGCGGGGCACGTTCGCATTCTTGCCGTCGAGCGGCGCGGCGAGATCCGCGCCGAGCGTGAACAGCTCGTTCTGCAGCGCTTCAATCAGCGTCTGAATTTCTTCATGCACCGCGGAAGCTCGTGCGAACCCCAGGTGCGCGTTGAGCTCGTCGATGGTGCCGTACGCGTCGATACGTGCGCTGTCCTTGCCGACGCGCCTTCCGCCGAACAATGCTGTTTTGCCCTGGTCACCTGTTCCGGTATAGATTTTCACTCTGTATCCTGATGCTGTGGAAGTTCTCCTACTGCTTTCACAACATCTTTCGGCGAGGGAAGTTCCGCCCACGTATGCGTGACGGTTCCGTCGTGCAGAATGAATACGCGCGGAAGCGTCCGGTACAGGGGACGCGCGAAACGGGGCTCGATGGCGGCCACGGGGAACGCCGCCGCATATTCGAACATCAGGGCGGTCAGGTGCTCGGTGCCGTCGATGATCAGGCCGACGGCGGAGGCGACCGCTTCCTCCTGCGCGATGGCGTTCATGCGCTCGACCTTGCTGGCCAGCTGTGTGTCGTCGACGCTGAAGAGAAACACGACGTGGGTTTCGCTGTTGAGATTCTTTCCGTACAGTCCGTCCACGGGCCAGGTGTCGAAACGCTGTCCCGGACTGAGCTGCGTGACAAAATCATCCGCGGGAATGGCGGGACTGAAACCGGTCACCAGTGCCGCGAGCAGGCCGATGCCGAGGGAAAAGGACAGGCGTGCGACGACTCGTTCGACCTTCTGTTTCCAGAGCACGACCGTGGCAAAAATGAGACCGATCAGCATGAGGGTGTCTTCGATGATCACCATCTCCGGTCCGCGATGATAGAGGTTTCCGAAACAGCCGCAGTTCTCACCGAGTCCGATGGCCATGCCGTATACGGTGATACCGATGAAAAACAGCAGCAGCGCGGAGGTGAGCAGCGGCACGATGCGCGGATACAGGTTGACGAGGAGTCCCGCCGCCAGTATGCATTCGATGATGATCAGCGACCAGGCCGCCAGGGGAGCGAGCTCCGGGAAGATCTGATAGGCCTCGATCTGTTCGATGAACGCGCGGGGATCCAGCGCTTTCATGAGAGCGGCGAGTAGAAAAACGAGCGCGACGATGATTTCCACGACCCGCGCGATGGTCCGAAGTACTCGGTTGGAAGATAAGGACATTTCTCAGTGAAGAATGTTGACGATGCGATCCTCAATGGGACCGGGGGGGTCGCCGACGATGCGGTCGAGTTCCCTTCCGTTCTGCAGAAGAATGACGGCGGGATAATCGTGCCCGTACCGCTCCAGCTCGGCATGGGGTTCTCCCCCTCCCATTGCGATACCGATGTAGCGAACGGAAAACTTCGAATTTCCTGCATCCTCGAACACGCGCAGCACTTTCGGAAGCACGAGCTTGCATGTTGAGCACCAGGTGGCGAACATGACGACGACCTCCGTGGATTTCCCGTATTTCTTCAGAAAACGAATGGATTTCTGCTTGGGCTTGTACGCGTCCTTCCGCACGGCGTAGTCGGGACTGTGCGCGAGGATGAGGGCAGGATCCGCATCACCGACCAGCGTCTGCCGGACGGTCATGGACACTTTTTTCCCGTCGACACGGAAACTGCTCGCTCCGCCACGCATGGCGTACTTCCCGACGGCCTTTCCCCTGGGGATGCCGGTGGTTGCGAGGAAGCTTCCGTCTACCTTGACGTCGGAGCCGTGCAAGCGGTAGACTTTCTTCTTGCCAAGATCGATGAGCAGCGGACTCTTCAGCTTCTCCGAAGTGAGAATCAGGAACGGCTGATAGTTCGTGGGCTGAAACACCTGTGCGGTGATGTCGATGTTGCCGGAAATCTCCACGCCGAACTGGGCGTTTTCCTCCCAGTCAAGAGAGCCCTGTCCGGCGGACAGTGCGGTGGCAAGGAACAGCGCGAGAAAAAGCGGGAAAAGAGGACGATGTATTTTCATAATGTATTCTCCGTCACAGAAGTTACGAAATGCCCGCGGGCGGCGCAATGCAGTCCGTGAGCGCCGGGACAGCATACTAGAGTAAACCCCCGCTTGTCTCCCGTTGTTCCGCGCAGCATATTGTGTTTTCACGACCAGTTGCACGAAGGAAAGCTATCCCATGAAGGACATCATCGCCCATCTCCTGCAGTCCGATCCCGCGCACGCCACGGCGGAGGACTTCGAACGACTTCATGACGTCTGGCGTGCCCTGAGCGACGGAATCATCCGTGCGGCCCACCGGATCGACGGGACCTGGACCGCCGACACGGACGTCAAGCAGGTCATCCTCTGGGCATTTCGTGCCGGTGCGCTCGAGGACGTCCCCGCCGGCGAGACGTTCCATTTCACCGACAAGCACACACTTCCCGTACAGCGTTTCGACGCAGCGAGCGGTCGCCGCATCGTGCCGGGCGGCACAACCGTCCGTGACGGCGCGTACGTGGCCCCCAGGGTCATCGTCATGCCTCCGGCGTACATCAATATCGGCGCGTACGTCGACGAACAGACCCTCGTCGACAGTCACGCCCTGGTGGGATCCTGCGCCCAGATCGGCAAACGCGTGCATCTGAGTGCCGGCGTCCAGATCGGCGGGGTGCTCGAACCGGTCGGTGCTGTTCCTGTCGTCGTCGAAGACGACGTAATGGTCGGTGGCAACAGCGGCATATACGAGGGCACCGTCGTGCGCCGTCGCGCTGTCATCGGTACCGGCGTCATTCTCAACGCCTCCACCCCGGTGTATGACTGTGTGCACGGTCGCGTCCTTCGCCGCGAAGCCGGCAGACCGCTTGAAATTCCGGAGAACGCCGTGGTCGTCGCCGGCAGCCGTCCCGCGCGCGGCTCGTTCGCGGAGGCCGAGCGGCTGCAGATGTACACCCCCCTGATCATCAAATACCGCGACGAAAAAACCGATGCCGCGACCGCGCTCGAAGAGAGTCTCCGCTGACCCTGAAATGCCTTCGCACGGCAAAAAACTTGACACTGTATCACGCAATTTCCATATTGTCATTTCAACGGCAATTCACTAGTTTACAGGTTCACTATCGGTGTGAAGGATAAGGCAGCCGCCCCTGCCGAATTCATCATGTCGATACAGCTTTGGACAGAGGCACAGCGTGCCGGATTTTATCACAATTAGCGGAAACCACAATGACGAACGAGTCCACCCGGAACGAGACTCCCGACAACCTCCCCGACAACCCTGACCAGGAAAAGCAGGAAGCTGCGCAGCAAGGGAACGAGGCAGCGGAATCGTCCACAACCGAACCGACCCAGGAAGCCGCGGTCGATGCCGCAGCGCAGGGAAGCGAAACTCCTGCAGCTGATGACGCACCGAAAGCAGAGGAAGCCCCTGCCGCCGAGGAAGCACCCAAGGCAGAGGAAACACCTGCCGCTGAGGATGCGCCGAAAGCGGAGGAAGCACCTGCCGCCGAGGAAGCACCTGCCGCCGAGGAAGCACCGAAGGCAGAGGAAGCCCCTGCCGCCGAGGAAGCACCGAAGGCGGAGGAAGCCCCTGCAGCCGAGGAAACACCGAAGGCAGAGGAAGCCCCTGCCGCAGAGGAAGCCCCTGCAGCTGAGGAAGCGCCGAAGGCAGAAGCAGCTCCTGCTGCTGAAGCGACCGATGCACCGAGCGATGACGCCGGTGCGGCAGGAGAGGAAAAAGCCGGTGAAGATGCTGCCGCACCCTCCCGCAAGAAAAAGATGACGGATGAGGAAGCGCAGCCGATATGGGATGAACTGAAGAAAGCCCATGAAGAAAGCGATCTTCTTCCCCTCACGGTCAGTCGAGGCATCCCGGGTGGCGCCATCGTCAATTACAAGGGTCTTGAAGGATTTGTCCCTCGGTCACAGTTCCTGCTCTCTGGCCGTGCCGAACCCTCGGACATCGAACCGCTCGTCGGACAGGAAGTGAACCTTGTCGTCATTGAAATGACGGATTTCTCGAAGCGCAAGTTCGTCTGCAGCCGCAAGCGCGCGCTGAAGAAGGAACGCATGCGCGAGCTGAAGAAAGGCTCCATCGTGGAAGGCAAGGTGACGTCGATCACGAGTTACGGTGCATTCGTCGATCTCGGCGGCGTGGACGGTCTGATTCACATCTCGCGCCTCAGCAAGGTACGCGTCAATACGCCGAATGAAGTCGTCAGCATGGGCGAGAACGTCAAGGTGCGCATCGTCGACATCAACGAGAAGGACGAACGCATCGCCCTCAGCATGAAAGAGTTTACCGAGTCTCCCTGGGCCCACGCAGAAGAGACCTACTCGGTCGGCACCACCATCAAGGGCAAGATTCGCAACATCACCGATTTCGGCGTCTACGTGCAGCTCGAACCCGGTATTGTCGGCATGGTGCATATTTCCGACCTCTCCTGGACCAAGCGCATTCAGCACCCCACCGAGGTTGTGAAAATGGGTGAGGACATCGAGGTGCGCATCATGGATATCCGTCCCAAGGATCGCCGCATCGCCCTGAGCCTCAAGGACACGCAGCCTGATCCGTGGCCGCGCCTCGCAAACATCTATCCCACCGACACGGAAGCCGACGGCGTGATCAAGCAGGTCATGGAAGCCGGTGCCATCGTGTCACTCGATTTCGACATCGACTGCTTCGTTCCGCGCGGCAAAATGGGCGGACGCCGCCGTCGCGGGCAGAACGCACCGACCTACAACGTGGGTGACGCAGTGCGCATCAAAGTCGTCGAAATGGATACCGAAAAGCATTCCTTTATCGGCGCCATCGTCCGCGAGGACGGCGGAGAGCCGGAACCGCGTGAACGCGATTCCTCCTCCCGCTCCGATTTCAAGGTTCCCAGGGCTTCGGCCTCTGAAGGTGCGTTCACGCTTGGCGAAGAACTCGACAGCCTGAAAGCACTCTTCGGCAGCACAACCACCGAGGAAACCCCGGCCGCCGCGGAAGAAACCCCGGCCGCCACGGAAGAAACCCCGGCTGCCACGGAAGAAACGCCGGCCGCCGCGGAAGAAACTCCGGCTGCCACGGAAGAAACCCCGGCCGCCGCGGCAGAAACCC
>CAJXSA010000023.1 GCA_913060595.1 uncultured Ignavibacteria bacterium | reverse complement strand
CGCGACGCTGGAGTACTTTTCGACGGACGACGTCATAGACGCGATCAGCGACGATGATGCCGCCCTGCTTGCTTCCGCGCTTGAAATTCAAGACATTTCCCTACCGTGAGGCCACCGATGAAAACACATGGCATACACACGCTCCTCCTGCTCATGCTCCTCAGCATGCCGGCGTACTCGCAGTTCGATCCGCCTCCCGACGGCGAACCCAGGGAACGGCTGGCAGAACTGCGGCGACTGAAGATGATCGAGGCTCTCGACCTCACGGAAGAACAGGCCGTACGGCTCACCGTGCGCGAGAAGACCTTCCGCGAAGAAGAGGCAAAAGAACGGGAGAAGCGCGAGGACCTTCTCAAACAGCTGCGCACGCAGGTCAAGGACAACGCGGATGCCGCTGCACTGCGCGCCACGCTGGAACAGATCACGCAGCTTTCCACGGCCGACGTAATCCGCAGGCATGAATATCTCCTCTCGCTCTCAGACTTTCTCAGCGAAGAGCAGATAGCGAAACTCGTTCTTTTCGAGCACCATTTCGCCAAGGAAATCAGAAGAATTCTTGGTAACTCCCGCAGGGGACGACCGCCGAAACGCTGACTCCCCGGTATTCCTCCGAAGCATGCAACGGCCCCCTGCGGGGCCGTTTTGTATAGGAAAAAAAGTGCCAGAATCGTAAGTTTTGAGAATGAAACAGATCGCACAACACATCAAATCAGGGGCCATGAAAGTGGCCGATGTTCCGACTCCCTCAGCGGGCAGGGGCATGATTCTCGTCAAGAATTATTTTTCCGTCATCAGCGCCGGCACCGAAAAGACCTCTGTCGATTCGCGAAAATCTTCCTTGATGCAGCGCGCGCGCAGCCAGCCCGACGAAGTTCGGAAAGTCGTGGAGGAAGTGCGCCGGAACGGGTTCGGGCGCACCTATAAGAGGATTATGAGCAAGCTCGATTCGTTCGCGGGACTCGGCTACAGCAGCGCGGGTATCGTGCTCGCAGTCGATGAGAGCGTCCATGATATCGAGATAGGTGACCGCGTCGCCTGCGGAGGTGCTGATTACGCCCTGCACAGTGATGTCATCGCTGTGCCTCGCAATCTGGTCGCACGCATTCCCGACGGGGTATCGATGGAGTCCGCCGCCTATACGACGGTGGCGTCCATTGCCCTGCAGGGTGTGCGGCAGACGGAACCGTCGCTGGGCGAAACCGTCGTGGTGATCGGTCTCGGACTGCTCGGGCAGTTCACGGTACAATTCCTCAAGGCGAACGGCTGCCGTGTCATCGGCATCGATCTCGATCCTGAAGCGGTCGGCCTCGCCAAACGGTCCGGTGCGGATGTTGCGCTCAATCGGAACACAGATCCGATCGAGTCGGTGGTGCAATCCATCAGCAGCGGACACGGCGCGGATGCGGTCATTATCACCGCCGGCACGAGCAGCAACGATCCAATCGAACTCGCAGGCCGCATAACACGCGAACGCGGACGTGTCGTCGTGGTGGGCGCCGCATCGATGCAGATTCCGCGCGGCCCGTTCTACATGAAGGAAATAGACATCCGCATGTCGCGGTCGTATGGTCCCGGCCGATATGACAGTGATTACGAGGAGGAAGGGCTCGACTACCCTATCGGTTTCGTGCGCTGGACGGAAAACCGCAACATGCAGGCGTATCTCGCGCTGCTCGCACAGGGACGCATTGACACGGACATTCTCACCACGCATCGTTATCCCGCTGACGAGGCGCTCAAAGCCTACGACATGATCGAGGGCGAAAAGACGGAACCCTATGTGGGTATCGTGATCTCGTATGACGACCTCGACGATGCCGAACTCAAGAAGCTTTCGCACGCGGACGATCGTGTGGCGGCACCAGTCATCTCCCCTGACCGATGTTCTCTCACGCTCGGATTTATTGGCGCGGGCAGCTTCGCGTCTGGGTTCCTCCTGCCCCATCTGAAGGAAATGAATGACGTGACCCTTGATACCGTCTGCAACCGCAGCGGACTCACCGGTGCGGACATGCGCAACAAATTCGGGTTCAAATCATCGACGACGAACGCCGACGACGTGCTGCATGACAAAACCATAGGAACCGTGTTCATCGCAACACGTCACGGTGAACACGCCCCGTACACGTTTGAAGCCTTGCGACATGGCAAACACGTGTTTGTAGAGAAACCTCTCGCGCTGAACGAAGAGGAACTGCTGCCCATCGAGCGCCTGATGCTCGAGCACCCGGAGGTACATGGCAAGCTGCATCTTATGGTCGGCTTCAATCGTCGTTTCGCTCCCCTCGTCATGGAAATTCGGAAATTCTTCGCTGAGATGCTGGAACCCGCTGTCATTCATTACTATGTCAATGCCGGTTTCCTTCCCAAGGATCACTGGACACAACACCCGGCTGAAGGGGGTGGCCGCATCGTGGGCGAGGTCTGCCACTTCGTCGACACCCTTCAGTACCTGACAGACGCCCAGCCCGAACGCGTCAGCGCGGAGTGCATTGCCTCCGACAATGAAGCAGTCACCAATTACGACAGCGTGAACATTACACTTCGCATGAGCGACGGATCGGTCGGCATCATCACCTACGTTGCAAACGGTGACAGTGCCATCCCCAAAGAACGCATCGTGATGTCCGCCGGAAATTCCACAGCGGTCATGGACAACTTCCAGTCGCTCACCCTGGCCAGAAACGGGAAGCTGACGCGGAAGAAAGGCAGCGGGGACAAAGGACACCGCAACGAGGTCATCGCTTTCATGGATGCCATACGACAGAAAAGTGCGCCGGTGATCCCGCTCGAAAGCCTGATCCGCACCACACGCACCACCTTCCGCATTCTCGACGCCCTGAACTTCAAACAGACGCTCGATATCGATAAACCAGCGGCGGACAGCGGAGAGGCATGAGTCTGCTCGAAGCGATTGTTCTGGGAATCGTGCAGGGGCTGACCGAGTTCCTGCCTATCAGCAGCACGGCGCACTTGCGCATTGTTCCGGCGCTGCTCGGGTGGACCGATCCCGGCGCCGGCTTCACCGCGATCACACAGATCGGGACGCTGGCAGCAGTGTTCATCTATTTTCGTCGTGACATCGCGGTCCTGGGGCGCGCGTTTGTTCTGTCGCTCGTCCACATGCGCCCGTTCGAGAATGATGATGCTCGCATGGCGTGGTGGATAATGTTCGGGACCATTCCGATCGGAATTTTCGGTCTGCTTTTCAAAGATGTCATCGAGACGGATTTTCGTTCTCTGCATGTCATCGCCGGCAGTCTTATCGTTCTCGCGCTTCTGCTTGCCGGTGCGGAACGGTACGGAAAACGACAGCGAGAGATTTCCTCGATGCGGCTGTGGGACACGCAGATCATTGGTCTCGCACAGGCGCTGGCCCTGATCCCCGGCGCGTCGCGCTCCGGAACGACGATCACAGCCGGACTGTTCATGCACCTCAAGCGGGAAGACGCTGCACGCTTTTCGTTTCTGCTGAGCATCCCGGCCATCACCCTGAGCGGCGTGTATCAGCTCTATCAGCTGCGCGACCAGCTCCTCGGCGATCTCGGCGTCGCGCTTGTTGTCGCCGTTGCCGTGTCTGCCGTCGTGGGCTATCTTTCCATCGCATTCCTGCTGCAGTACCTGCGTACGCACAGCACGATGCTTTTTATCATCTACCGCATTGCCCTTGGCTCCCTGATTTTGATATTGCTCGCATTCGATGTTTTATAACCATACACGAGAGGAACACATGAAATACACCCGTCTTCTCATCGCAACATTTCTGCTGACCTCACTCGCGGCGTTTTCTTCCCATGCGCAGACGAGTGACATGGCAACAAGCAAGGAGGATACGCCCGTGGAAAAAGAAATCGCCGTCATCGAAACCAACTACGGCACCATTGAACTTGAGTTCTTTCGCGAAGATGCTCCGAAAACGGTTGAGAACTTCGTTGAGCTCGCCAAGCGCGGGTACTACGACGGTGTGATTTTCCACCGTGTGATCAGCGGCTTCGTCATTCAGGGCGGAGATCCCACCGGCACCGGATCCGGCGGAGAAAGCATTTACGGAAAGCGTTTTGAGGATGAAACCGATGCTGACTCTCCCCTCTACCAGGCCGGGTATAAGCGTGGAATCGTAGCCATGGCCAACGCCGGTCCCAACACCAATGGCAGCCAGTTCTTCATTATGCATCAGGATTACAACCTCCCTCCGAATTACACGATTTTCGGACGCGTGATCGAAGGCCTCGATACAGTCGATAAGATCGCCGCCGTCGCGACAGGTGCCGGAAATCGCCCGAAAGAAGATGTCGTCATGAACAAGGTGACGATCAAGTAAGATTTCTCCTGCGAAGGAGCATGGCAATCCATTGACTGACAAAGAGTTAGCCAGGCATATCGAAAGTGGATACTTCCTCCCCGTCTACCTGCTGTACGGGGAGGAGGATTTCCTTATCGAACAACGAGCGCATGAAATCCGTGATGCGGCGCTGGGCGATGGGGATCCGAGCTTCAATTACGATGTTTTCCGTGGCAGCGATCATCAGGCAGAAGAAGTCACTGCCGCAGCAAACGGCTACCCGTTCATGTCAGAGAAACGGGTGGTTCTCGTCCGCGAAGCTGATGCCTTCCTCAAGAAACCTGTGCTGGCCGCATATGTGCAGCAACCCTCCCCGGACACGGTACTCATTCTCTGTGCAGGCTCGCTGAAACCATCGCGCCGAAAAAAGGCTCCGGCAAAAAAATCGACCACTGCAGACGTCCTCTTCACTATTGGCCAGATTGAGAAAGCCTCCCCCCCGCTGGGAGCAGTGATCGAGTACAAGGCACTCCGTGATCGTGACGCACAGGAATGGATTGCACGTGAGTTCCAGAAAAATGATACGCATATCACACCCGAGGCGTGCACAATCATGCATGCGCTGCGGGGAAACAACACGAGGGAGCTTGCGTCGGAAATCAGTAAAATACTCAGTGCGCTCCCTGAGAAAGAGACGCTTGAGCCAGACGATATATACCTTCATCTCGGTGCCTCGAAGCAGTACAATGTCTTTGCTCTCACGAACGCAATCATGGCGCGGGACGGGGGTACTGCCCAGGAGATACTGTCTCATCTGCTTGGAAGTGAAGAGCCTCTCATGCTCGTGAGCATGATCGCCCGACAGATGACCTACCTCTGGCAGATCCGCAGTCTCGCCATCACGGGTCGGGTCACGGACGAGCACGCACGTTCCGTTGGCCTCGTCTGGGGCTGGCAGGCGGAGAACCTCCGCCGATACGCGAAAAACTTCAATGATCCGGTCTATTTTGAGCGCTGTTTTGAATATATTCTTGCAGCAGACATCGCGATAAAATCCGGCCCGAACGATCCGTCAGTCGCTGTCATCCGTCTGGTAAGTGAGCTCACGCAATCATGACATCAATATTCAGCGTACTTTTATGACGGGAATGCAGGAACATTCTCTCGAATCCCAGGTAGAACAACGTATCGAGCAAGGCAACGTGGACCGTGCCACGCTCGAGACACTCTCGGACGAGGAGCTGATGCTGCTTTTCCAGAGAGATGTGCAGGCAGCCTTCGACATTCTCGTGGAGCGTTTTCAGGATCCCCTGATGAACTTCATCTTCCGCTTCACCGGGAGTATGGATGATGCCGCTGATGTGCTGCAGGACACTTTCGTGCGCGTGTACAAAAAGAAACACCTGTACAGAACCATCGCCAAGGTGTCAACCTGGATATACACGATCGCCGGAAACCTCGCGAAAAGCGAGCTTCGTCGCGGGCACCGCAAGTACACGACACGCCTTGTACGGCAAAAGGATGACAACGAGGAATACACCCTTCCGCTGCATGACGACGACCCGCTTCCTGACCGGACCGCAAACAGCAGCATTGTATACGATCGTATCCAGGATGCATTGAAGCAGCTGCCCGAAGTGTTCCGAGAAGCGGTCATTCTGCGAGACATACAGGAACTGAGCTACGAAGAAATCGCGGAAATTATCGACATGCCCATAGGTACGGTAAAATCACGCATCAGCCGCGGCAGACTGCAGCTCCAGGATCTACTGAAAGATATCTATGATTAATTGCGCCAGCGTTTCCCATGTCTGATTCGAACGATACCAGGAATGCGCACGAGCAGGATTCCGAAGAACACGGGCAGCTGCTCAAGGATCTTCGCTCCATGCCGCGAGTCAGCGCACCATTGGATTTCGCAGCCCATTTGAACCGTCGTCTGGCGGAGGAGGAACGGGCTTCTTCAGCACCGTGGTGGAAGAAGCTCTTCCTGCAAGGCACCTCCGGTGGCTTCCGCATCCCGGCCTTTGCATACGGTGCTGCTGCCGCAGCCGTTGTTCTGATCGTATCCGTGTATGTCTTCCAGACAACGGACGTAGAAGAGGAAATGGACAGGCAGCTTCAGCAACGGGTTCTTCCCCGGCACAGCACGATTGAAGATGAGGAAGCAACACCCGGTCCCGCCTCGTCCTCGCCTGCACCGAAGAATCTGAAGGATGCCCCAGCTGCTCCCGCCGTCCCCGCTGTGGCACCTCCTGCCCCTTCCGCTGCGGCAGACGATGCGGACCAGGTTATCATGAGGACAGAAAGCCGCAAGGGACATTCACTCCGCCAGGGAGGCTATCCGCCTGCAGAACGCAAGGAGAAAGAGGAATATGCCCCGATGATACGCGGTTTCCTGGACGAACAGGACACACGCCTTCACCCGCTCGACTCGGCTGCGCGCAATGATTCATTGCGCAGACTGGACTCGCTTCGAAGACTGGAACAGGGAAAAAAACCGGCAGAACGGATCGACCAGCGCTGAGTGGCATGCCATCACCGCCCGAAATACCGCTCGCGGAGCGCCTTCGGCCGCAAACCCTCGATGAATACGTCGGACAGCGTCATCTCGTGGGCAAGGGCAAACCCATTTTTCAGATGATCTCGCGCGGCACCCTCTTCAGCATGATTTTCTGGGGTCCGCCCGGATCGGGAAAAACCACCCTCGCCCGACTTCTCTCAAAAAACATCCATGCCCATTTTGATCAGCTCTCTGCCGTCTCTTCGGGAGTAAAAGATGTGCGGCAGGTTATCGAACAGGCCAGGAAGCGACGATACGAGCTCGAGATGCTGCAAACCGTTCTCTTCATCGATGAGATCCATCGCTTCAACAAAGCACAGCAGGATGCTCTCTTGCAGGCCGTCGAACAGGGAGACATCATACTGATCGGTGCAACGACGGAAAACCCGTCTTTTGAGATTATCCCTCCCCTCAGATCACGTGCCCGCACCTATGTGCTCAATCCGCTGACGATAGAGGAACTCTCCCAGCTCCTGGATCGCGCCCTGGAGAAAGACAGTTACCTGAAAGAGCTGAACGTTTCGTTTGAAGACACGGATATGCTCATCGCATACAGCGGGGGCGATGCCCGCAGCATGCTGAACGGACTCGAGATGTGCTGTCTGCTCGCGGAGGATGGCGGTCACGTCACGATTACACAAACGGTGCTCGAAGAAGCCTTCCAGAGGGCCTTCGCCAAGTACGATAAGGGGGGAGAAGAGCACTACAATACCATTTCCGCATTCATCAAATCGGTCAGAGGCAGTGATCCGGATGCCGCCGTGTACTGGATGGCACGCATGCTTGAAGGCGGAGAGGATCCGCTGTTCATCGCACGCCGTCTGATCATACTCGCATCGGAAGATATCGGGAATGCGGATCCCAACGCGCTTCTACTCGCGACTGCCTGCCACGAGGCGGTTCACGCCATCGGCATGCCTGAGGCTCGTATCGTACTCTCACAGACCGCGACCTATCTTGCATCCACACAGAAGAGCAACGCTGCCTACCTTGCCGTGAACACCGCCCTTCGGGATGTGCGGGAGTTTCCGCCCTACCCCGTCCCGCTGCATCTCCGCAACGCACCAACCGGACTGATGAAATCACAGGGATACGGCAAGGGGTATCGCTACGCGCACGATTTCCCTGGACATTTCGTCGAGCAGCAATATCTTCCCGATGAGCTTATGCACAAGCAGTACTATTCCCCCTCGGAGGAAGGGCGGGAGCTGCGTCTGCGCGAGCGTCTCCGCCTCCTCTGGAAAAAGCGCTCTTACTGACCTTCCAGCCATCCTTCTTCAGCAAAACTCACGTACCCGTTCCCGCAGATAATGATATGATCATGGACAGGAATGTCCATGAGTCTTCCCGCATCCACGAGTTGCCGTGTGACAAGGTGATCCTCTCTGCTGGCCTCCCTCACGCCGCTTGGATGGTTGTGGAGGAGAATAATTGATGATGCGAGCTCCGTCACCGCTGCGTGAAAAACCTCCCGCGGATGCACAAGACTCGCGTTGACGATTCCCTCGGAAACGACATTCTCCCTGATGATATGCCCCGCATTGTCAAGAAGGAGTACCATGAAACGTTCCCGTTGAAGGTCTCGCAAACGTGGGATATACATGGAAGCGATGTCTTCAGGACTCCCGATGATGTCGGTCTCCGTGTCGGGAGCGCTGGCGTATCTCCGGCCGAGTTCAAAGGCCGCCTGGAGGGTTGCAACACGCGCATTCCCGAGACCGGGCAATTCACACAGTTCACTCGCGGGCCGGCGCGCAATCGCTCGCAAGCTACCGTAAAGCTGAACCAGTCCACGGGCTATATCCAGAGCGGAACGCCCACCGCTTCCGGAGTTCAGCAGAATTGCCAGGACCTCAGCGTCGCTGAGCGCTTCAGCCCCCCGTGTGAGGAGTTTTTCCCTCGGCCGCTCATCCAACGGCCAGTTTCTCATTGATCCAGCCGGCTGCAGCACCTCCGGCGCAGTATTGTTTGGCATCACATCTCTCCCTGATGATGTGCATGAAACGTGATTATCTTGCGTAGACATTCTCCAGTCGTCGTATGCGCCCGTCCCTGAAGCGCAATATGTTCATGGCACTGTTCACGCGGCTTTCGCGAAGATCCACCGGCGCTCGCAGTCCCCTGTGCACGGCCGCACGCACTCTGCGCAGCGCTTCCAACCGAGATTCTGACCCGCTATGCGCAAGCTTCAGCGCAAGGCGCATGGCATCGTAGCCGAATAATATCTCCGCGGTCACGGCACTCTTTATATTGGTGCCGAGTTCCCGTCGGAGCATCCGCATTTCTGTGCAGCTGCTGTCAGGCGCGACGTCCGATTCAAAATAGACGGTCAGATTCCCCCCGAATGACGTGAGTAAATCAGGATGGTTCCAGTTGCCTGCGCCCAGTATCTTTCCTGTGCATCGGCTTCGTTTTGCTCCCTCGAGCACCTGCGCAATATCTCCCCTGCTGCGGACAGGTGCAAACAGGATACGTGTTTTTGCCCCGCGGCGCTTCCCGAGGCGCATACAGGTTTCTGAGATGTCCCCTTTTTCCGGGTCATAGAAAACCGCTTCCGTGATGGGCATTCCGAGCTGATTCGCTCGTTCAATAAATGCCTCCGCCATGCTGCGCGGCCATGATTCATCCGGGGCGAGAACTGCGGCATCAACAGCGTCGAGCTCGCGGACAGCAAATTCCGCCAGCAGGCGTGCGCGCTCTTCCATGGGCGTGTTCAACTGCACAATATTGCTGCCGTAGCGAGTGAGACTGTCCCCGGTGGCCGTAGGCAACAGTATGGGAAGGTCACGTTCACCGGCGACCTCACAGATCGCGCGTGCGTCACCGCTGAATGCACCACTGAGAAGTGCAACCACCCGCGTATCGGATTCGAGTTCGGAAACGAAGGCAGGAATTGCCGGCTTATCCGAAGAATCAAAAAACCTCAGATCAACTGTTCGCGGGATACTGTCTTTGTGCATCTTCCACGCTGCCTCCATCCCTCGCCTGAGATCGGAGACGAGCGCCAATTTTCCAGGATCGTCCAGTTTCCGAGGGAGCGCCACCGCGATGACAGCCGGAGTATTGACGCTCTCGCGCGAAGGACGTGACGTTTGCCCGGGATCAGGAGATTTTTTGGTCCTTCGGGAAGTATCCGCCTCTGCGTCATCATCGAGTCCGATCAGCACTGCCAGACGTGTTTCTGACGGGAGCAAAGTGAGATAGCCACGAACCATTCTCTTGTCGTACGGGCTGAGTTCCGGTTTCCCCAGATCACGCAGACGGGAAATGAGCAGTGTGGTGTCCGGCAGTCCCGCCTCCCACGCACGCAGATAGCAGATAATCGCACGCGCGGGACTCTGCGCGGCTGCTGATGCGTCACCCGAGATGAGCCAGCTTTCCGGGACATACTCGCTTTGCGGATACGCATCACGGAACTCCTCGAGCAGTCGAAGCCCGCGCTGAGCTGTTCCAGAAAACAGGTGCGCTCGCGCTGCCATGATATACGCCGCGGTCGTCCGCTGATTAAGCGGATAAGATCGAATCACCTCCTGGAACCCTGCTGCAGCTGAGTAGTACGACTCTGCGCGATATTCCTTCAGAGCACCGTCAAACGCTTTTTCAGCGTCGGAATGATAGGGTATCGCGTCCTGCGCCTGAAGACCTTGCAGTAGCAGACAGGGGAACAGGAGGAGGATGCTATGGCGAAGCGGACGAATCATGTGGAGTGAAATACCTGAGCTGTTCCAACGCGTCTTCGTTATCGGGATCGATCGAGAGCACCTGGCGGAAGTACTCTTCCGCGCGCTGCTTGTTGGATTTCAGGAGGGCAAGTTTTCCCAGTGCAAGCATTGCGCGCACCGAGCTTTGGTTTTCGTGCAGGATGCCTTTCAGGCCGCTTTCGGCCTCGTCGAATCGACGAAGCTTCATATAGGCGCTGGCCATGGCGATACGGGCGTCTTCGTTTGAGGGATCAAGTGTGCTCGCCGTGCGAAAAGCGAGTATCGCTTCCTCCCACTGTTCCGCTGCGACCCTGGCGATTCCGAGCGTGTGCTGCACGCCGCTGTCTTTCGGGGCACGCGCCGCCGCGGTGGCAAGCACTGTCACCGCGTCAAGCGCTTTTCCGGCGCGAAGCAGTGTTTCGCCGAGCGCGAGCGCAGTGTCAACACTTTCCGGCTGGTATTCCAATGCCAGTCGTAAATGTCGTTCCGCATGGGCCAGTTCCCCCTGACGCCAGTAGATCAATCCGAGGGAGTAATGCACTTTCGGCAGCTTGCGTCCGGCCAGTTGCTGCAGGTAAAACAGCGCACGTTCAAGATCGTCGCTCTGGTAACAGGCAATGCCGAGTGAATAGAGAACGTCGGGATTCTGCGCATCGTTGCGCAGTGCCTGCAGGAGCACAAGCTCTGCCGCAGGGAGATTCCCCATCTCCAGGTAGACGTTTCCGAGCCGCGTGCGGAATTCGAGCCGGTCGGGAAATGCGTCAATCAGCCGCTGAAACACCTGCACGGCATGCAGCCACATGCCGTGGTCTTCATAATACCGGGCTTCGTCGAGAAGCTGACTGACGCGGTGTTCATTCACGACTATTCCCACTCGATGGTTGCTGGTGGCTTCGAGCTGATGTCGTATACGACGCGGTTGACTCCGCGCACTTCGTTAATGATACGATTCGAGATGCGTTCGAGCACTGCGTACGGGATGCGCGCCCAGTCAGCGGTCATGCCGTCAAGACTGGTAACCGCTCGCAGGGCGACCGTGAACTCATAGGTGCGCGCATCTCCCATGACGCCGACGGATTTGACCGGCAGCAGCACGGCGAATGCCTGCCAGATATTGTCGTACTCCCCCGCAGCCCTGATCTCGTCCAGATAGATCTCATCCACGTCACGGAGGAGATCGAGCTGACCGCGGTTGATCGCACCGAGCACGCGAATGGCAAGGCCGGGACCAGGAAATGGATGCCGATCAAGTATATGCCCGGGAATCCCAAGTTCTCGTCCCACGTTGCGCACTTCATCCTTGAACAGCTCGCGAAACGGTTCGATGAGCTTGAAGTTCATCCGCTCCGGCAGACCACCCACGTTGTGATGGGACTTGATTGTCGCAGACGGTCCCTTGAAATGCACCGATTCGATCACATCCGGGTACAGCGTGCCCTGTGCGAGAAATGCGGCGTCACGAAA
This sequence comes from uncultured Ignavibacteria bacterium, assembly GCA_913060595.1. Classification (GTDB taxonomy): domain Bacteria; phylum Bacteroidota; class Ignavibacteria; order SZUA-365; family SZUA-365; genus BM516. The sequence continues at coordinate 5,961 of CAJXSA010000023.1, read as the reverse complement.
CGCTGCCGCCTCTTTCTCAAACACATCGATGAACGTCGCGCCGATGATCTTGCGCTTCTCTTCGGGGTCGCTCACGCCGGCGAGACGGTCGAGGAACATATCCGTGGCATCGACGAAGGTCAGGGGAATGTGAAACACATCCCTGAAGGTCTGTACTACCTGTGCGCTCTCATCCTTGCGCATGACACCGTTATCGATGTGAATGCACTGGAGCTGGTCGCCGATGGCTTCATGCAGAAGGACGGCGGCCACGGCCGAATCCACTCCTCCGCTCAATGCACAGATGACTCGCTCATCGCCGACGGTCTCACGGATTTCCTCAATGGACTGTTCGATAAAGGACCGGGGATTCCACCCTCCGTCCGCACCGCAGATCTCGTACACGAAGTTGGAGAGAATGGTTTTTCCTTCTTCTGAATGCACGACTTCCGGATGGAACTGCACGCCGTACTGACGTTTTGCCGCGTTTCGAATCGCGCAGATCGGGGCGTTTGCGGTGTGTGCAATCACCTCGAATGCAGATGGGATACGAGACAGGGAATCACCATGGCTCATCCACACGACGGAGTCCGAGGAGACTCCCTTGAAGAGGTCTTCCTGACTGTCAATATTCAGTTCCGCCTTTCCGTACTCCCGGCGCGCTGCCGGATCGACAGCACCATCATGGTGCACAGCGATAAGCTGCAGTCCGTAGCAGATGCCGAGGATGGGAATCTCAAGCTCGAACATCGTTTCCGGTACTCGTGGCGCTCCTTCTTCGTACACACTGCTGGGACCGCCAGACAGAATGATACCTGCCGGTGTATTCGCTGTGATGGCATCCATGGACAGGTGAAACGGGTGAATCTCACAATACACTCCGAGTTCGCGCACACGGCGGGCAATGAGCTGTGTGTACTGTGACCCGAAATCGACGATACATATCCATTCTGGATGAAGCATGGGAATTCCGCTGTGATGAAAAAAATGCTGACCGAACAGCACGTATGTCCGTTCGGTCAGCAGCTGTCTGAAAACACGATTATTTCCCGATCAGGGCCTTGTATTTCTCGACATCCATCAACCCATCCAACTGGGACGCGTCGTCGATACTCATTTTCACCATCCAGCCGGCGCCGTACGGATCGGCGTTCACCGTTTCCGGGTTCCCTTCAAGTTCGCTGTTGATCTCGGTGATGGTCCCTGCAATCGGAGCGATGAGATCTGAGACCGTTTTCACAGCTTCGATGGAGCCGAATGTTTCACCGGATGTGACGGCACGAGCTTCGGGGATATCAACAAACACGACGTCACCGAGCTCGCCCTGCGCATATTCCGTAATTCCAATGATCGCGACATCACCGTCGACTTTGACCCATTCGTGAGAGTCTGTGTACTTGAGTCCTTCGGGAAAATTCATAAATGCTCCTTGAAAAACCGATGAGATTGTTCTTCTGAATTATTCAAATGTTTCGAGGAAATGCGTGTCGAAGTCACCTTCCCGAAACTTCGTATGTCTCATCACCCTTTTATGGAATGGAATAGTTGTGGCCACTCCCTCGATGACAAACTCCTCAAGAGCCTGCTGCATACGGTCTATTGCTTCGTCACGCGTGGCGCCGTACGCGATCAGCTTCGCAATCATCGAGTCATAGTAGGGCGGAATCATATATCCCTGGTATGCGTGAGAGTCAACGCGCACGCCGAGTCCGCTCGGCTGATGCCAGGTCTCGATGCGTCCAGGCGAGGGACGAAAATCGTGCGCCGGGTCCTCGGCGTTGATGCGGCATTCGATTGCATGCCCTTCAGGCAGCGGAAAACCATTTTCCGGCAGCTTTTCCCCTGCCGCGGCACGTATCTGTTCACGAATCAGATCGACTCCCGTCACGGCTTCCGTGACCGGATGTTCCACCTGGATTCGCGTGTTCATTTCCATGAAATAGAAGTCATTGTTTGCATCGAGCAGGAACTCGATTGTTCCCGCACCTTCGTACCGAATGCTTTTTGCAGCCGAGACGGCTGCATCTCCCATGCGCTGACGCAGTTCAGGGGAAACCGCAGGAGAGGGTGATTCTTCAATGAGCTTCTGGTGGCGGCGCTGGATGGAGCAGTCGCGTTCGCCGAGATGCACAACGGTCCCGTGCTGGTCACCAAGCACCTGCAGTTCAACATGACGCGGTTTTTCAATGTACTTCTCGATGTACAGGTCGCCGTTATTGAAGGCGGACTCGGCCTCGGCCTTCGCCATGCGGAACTGCTTCTCAAAATCCGCCCTGTCGCGCACAATGCGCATTCCCTTCCCTCCACCTCCGGCCGATGCTTTGATGATGACGGGAACGTCCATTGTTTCCAGCACCTGCTGCGCATGGGCGAGGTCTTTGACAACACCATCACTGCCTGGGACCGTCGGGACCTCAGCTTCACGAACCGTCGATTTGGCGAGTGATTTGTTGCCCATACGATTGATCATATCCGGCGAAGGCCCTATGAATTTGATACCGGATTCACGGCAGATCTCCGAGAACTCGGCATTCTCCGCAAGGAAGCCGTAGCCGGGATGAATTGCGTCCGCGCCGGTAATTTCTGCGGCAGCAATGATGCGCGGAATGTTCAGATAGCTTTCGCGTCCTGCCGGCGGACCGATACATACGGCTTCGTCTGCGAAACGGACGTGAAGCGAATCTTCGTCCGCCATCGAGTACACGGCGACGGTCGGTATGCCCATCACCTTGCAGGTACGGATGATGCGCAGTGCGATCTCGCCTCTGTTCGCGATCAGGATTTTCGAAAACACGTGGTCACCTCTGCTTCCTGACATGTCCTGGAAGGACAGCTGCCGTTATGAAGGATCGATAATGAAGAGGGGCTGGTTGTACTCAACGGGCTGGCCGTTCTCAACGAGTATCTTGACGATTTTGCCGGACGCATCCGCCTCGATCTCGTTCATTATTTTCATTGCTTCGATAATACAGATGGACTGCCCCTTGCTGACGGTCTGTCCGACCTCAACGAAAGAATCCGCGTCGGGTGACGGCGCACGGTAGAACGTCCCGACGATGGGACTGCGCACCTCATGTCCTTCGACCGACGCTTCATGCGGTGCATTCTCCGCAGCCTCGGGCTGAGCGGCTGCCGGAGCGGCGGGAGCGGCAGGCATGGCAGGCGGGACAGTCGCGGCGGGAAAAGCTGGTGCAAGCTGCGCAACCGGTGTTTCACTGTAGTGGGTGCGGGTGACGCGGAGGCGCATCCCCTCCTCTTCGATTTCGAGCTCAGCGATCTGGCTGTCTGTGACTATCTTGACGAGTTTCCGTATTAGCTGTACGTCCATTGCGGCTCCGGAAGAAAATGATAATTATCCGTCCTACTTGACACGTTCGAGATACTCACCGGAACGTGTGTCGATTTTCAGCACTTCACCCTGTTCTATAAATAACGGCACGTTGACAACAGCGCCGGTTTCCACCACAGCGCGCTTGCTTCCGCCCTGCGCGGTATCACCGCGCACACCCGGTTCGGTTTCGGTCACTTCGAGTTCAACGGTAATCGGCAGTTCCCCGGAGATCGCCGTCTCACCGTCCATGAGAATCTCACAGACTTCCCCCTCCTTGAGAAAGCGAACGGAGTCGCCGAAGTTTTCTGTCGATACATGAATCTGCTCGTAGGTCTCCTGATCCATGAAACAGAGATATTCGCCTTCCGGATACAGGTACTGGAATTTGCGGCGCTCGACACGAACGACGTCTACGTTTTCACTGGGTCGAAAACGCTGCTCGAAGCTCGAACCGGTGCGCATGTTGCGCAGCTTTGTCTGCACCATGGCACCGCCCTTCCCGGGCTTGTGATGTCTCCATTCGACGATCTGATGCAGCTCGCCGTTGAAGCGGATGATCAATCCGTTCCGAAAATCCGTCGTTGAACCCATAAATCCTGTGTGCCTGTACTGATGGTATTACGTTTGTTTCAAAGTAAACTCAAAGTTAGGGCGGGTACGAAATAAAGTCAAGGATGCTTGTGTGACGGGGCACACGAAAACGCATGAAAATGCGCGGGTTAGTGACCCGAATCGAAATGCCATGAGAAGACCCGAGGCTGCGTTTCCGCCTGCCGGGTGATATTTTCCCGCAGCGGCCTTTTCCGTATCTTACAGGGATATGAAAAAGCCATCCTTTTGTCCCTGCACGCTCCATCTGTCCGCATTTCTCCCGCTCCTGCTCGCACTCGCACTTCTCTCGTGCGGGAACGGGAAAAAGGAGATTCCGAAGGAGGAGAGCGGTGAATCCAACATTGTTCCCGCCGAGCTCCAGCAGTACCGGGAGGCGCGAAGTGCATTTCGCGACTGGGTGAAACTTTTTCAGCGGCCTCGCGAACTCACCGCACCATTCGCGCTCCTGAGTGCGGCGAGCACTCGGCGACTTTCACGGGAAGGAGTACGGAATGCCGATGGGTTCGGTTCCTGGATCGAGAGACAGGAAAAAGGCGGTCGGGCTCCCTTCGTCTATGAGTTTACGCGCTTCGATATTCTCGACATCGATGTGCGCGACTCCACGCGCGCGGTCATCACCGCGAGCTTTCTCGTGCACCGACACCAGAGCACCTTCGAAAGTGTCAGTTCATTTTTCCTGGTGCGAGAAAACGGAAGCTGGAAGGTCCCCTTCGCCGAATCCGGGAATTACGAAACTTCCTGGTGGCAGAAGGAAAAAAATTTTCATGCGCGTCTTCGCAAGGAAGGAATGGCGACCTACCGGTCGGATTCGCTCGGAATCATCTTTCACTACCCGATGACCTGGGACCTTGCATCCGGCGTGACGGTTGACATCAATTCGTCACCGGCGAATAATGGTATCGAACTGCAGTACATCGACCCTGCCAGTCTCCAGCCTGCCGCCATTGTGCGTATCGCTGCACTGCCCCCCGCGGAGGCTGCGCTGTCTGACACGGGCTCGGTGCGCGACGGCAGTGCGGCCCTGTCAGTACTGTCTGATGTCTCCGTCACCACGGAACATCCACTCCCGATGCAGGGTACATTGCAGATCCTGGCCACGTCTCCCGACGGCGGCCGTATCGCTTTTCAGGCACTGGTTGCGGATGAGGCTGGCTTCACGCGCTTCCGTCATACGTTTGAGTCAATTCGCAAATCCATTTTACTTACGAACGAAACTGATCCCTGATGCGTGTTTTCCTCATATTTCCCCTCTTTCTCCTTGCCATGATGACAGCATGCGGTTCTGATGCGCGGGAGTCCGCGGAGCAGAACGGCTCGGTCGATGCAGACACGGGCGCCGCGCAGACAACCGTCGCGGGCACCGTATCCGCGCATCCGTCTCGACGCGAGGATCTGGGTTACCGGCCGGATCCGGATCTGAAACGAGAACTGCAGGCCGAGCTTCTCGAGATCGCGCAATCACGCCGGGCGAACGCAAGCGACGAAGCCATTCCAACCATGATCAATGAGCTCTACAGCCTCTTCCGCACCCTGTCGGTGACCGCACGCGCGCTGGACAAGAATGGCAGTTTCCGCACGGAAATCGATACAGAGTTGCGTCGGTTCTCCGGCGCAGATATGAAACGCGAAAGTGACGCTGCGAAAATCATGAACGGCATGAGCGGTGTGTACCAGATGTACGCACTGCTCGCAAAGATGAAATTCCTCGGACAGCCCGAGCGGCAGAAGGAAATTCAGAATATTAACGACATCACCGTGCAGAACCTGCGTCCCGGTGCGCCGGCAGTTGAAGCCGCGGCCGCCATTGCTGATGCCTGCTACAACCTTACCTCAATGATCATGCATGAGATCGATTCGGAAAACCGATTCGACGCGGCCTTCACCCATATCGAACGCCAGTACAAGCAGGGTCTTCAGGTTGCGAAAAAAGAAGAAGACCAGTACATCAACGGGATGTTTCGCACGTTTGAAATTTCCCAGCTATGGGCGCTTTCTCTTAACCCGGAACGAGAGGAGGATGTCTCGAAGATGAACCAGGG
>CAJXSA010000022.1 GCA_913060595.1 uncultured Ignavibacteria bacterium | reverse complement strand
AGCAGTCTCTGATCACGGTAGAAACGCTCGATGTCATATTCCTTCATGAGCCCGTACCCGCCATGAACCTGGACGGCTTCGTCCGCGACTTCCTTGGCGATTTCCGAGCAGTAGAGCTTTGCCATCGCTGAATGCTTGGCAAATGGCTGCCCTGTCTGTTTGAGCCAGCAGGCTTTGTAGAGCAGATCGCGACCCAGTTCCACCTTCATTGCCATGTCGGCAAGCTTGAACCCGATGATCTGAAATTTCGCGATGGGTTTTCCGAACTGCTTGCGCTGTTTCGCGTACGAAAGGGCCATCTCATAGGCCCCCTGGGCGAGCCCAAGTCCCATCGCAGCGATCGAGAGCCGTCCGTCGTCAAGCGTTTTGAGCATGATCTTCGATCCCTCGCCCCGCGCGCCGAGCAGATGCTCCTCTGGCACGGTGCAGTCGTCGAAGAACAGTTCCGACGTGTTCGACGCACGCCACATCATTTTTTCCTTCATGGTACGCGCCGTCAGTCCAGGAGTGCCGCTGTCGACGATGATGGTGGAAAACTCCTTGCGGCCGTCCACTTCCCCCGTGACCGCCTGCACCGTCACACCGCGCGTAATATCCGTCGATCCGTTCGTGATGAATATCTTCGACCCGTTGATGATCCACTTGCCGTCCTCAAGCCGGGCGGATGTTTTCGACCCGCGTGAGTCGGATCCCGCTTCCGGCTCCGTCAGACCGAAGGCCCACAGACCTTCGCCCGTGCAGAGAGGCGGCAGGTACCGTTTTTTCTGCTCTTCATTCCCGTGGTTATAGAGCGGACCGATTCCCAGGGAGTTGTGCGCTGCCACGGTCGCAGCATGAGAACCGTCCACGCGTGCGATCTCCTCCACTGCAATGATGTACGAAAGGTAATCCATGCCCTGACCACCGTACTCCGGTGGCACGACGATGCCGAAAAGACCAATCTCACCCATCTGACGCGTCAGCTCGTAACTGAACTCTTCTCTCTCATCGAGGTCCTTGGCCCGGGGCTTGATTTCCTGCTCGGCGAAATCGCGAATGGTGCTCCGGATCATGCGATGTTCATCCTGTTCGTACATTGCGCTCTCCTTGCGATGATGAGGCGAGATTGCCGGGACGCGTGATCGCGTTCTGCGGCAGCAGCTCCCGGCCTCTGATTGTATGTCAGCGGGTATCTATCCTCAGGAATATACGGTTTCGCCATGGCGGAATCCAGATTCTGCTTTTGTTTGTCAGTACCGGGGACACGATATTTCATTCGTACCAATTCTTCGCGATGAAGCACTCACGCCTCAATATCGTCCTCCTCGTCCTTCTCGTATTGATATTGCTGCCGGCGCTGTTTTACACCGGGTACGAATTCAGCAGACTCAGCGAGGCGGAGGAAAATCTGTCCATGGTGTACGAGCAGCAGCTCGACGCGGTGCTCTTCTCCGTCAACCAGTACGCCTGGGATGTCACCGGCACCTGGTTTGCTGAAATCCAGGGAATTCTGCGTCAGACGGACAGCGACCGCAAACGGCATGAAGCCCTTGCACGATTCGTGCAGGACAGGTCTGCGATCCGCACGATCTCCCTCCACGACAGCACGGGACGCATACACGAAAGTTCGGAATCCGCGGGACAGGACTTCCTCCTGCGTCTGAGCGACAGCCTCGCAGCGCGACGGGATCTGCTCACACGACTGCTGCGCTACCGCACGGAACTGTATCTCAAAATTGAGCCTCTTCTGATTCCTCTCGATACCGCCCGGCCCAGGCTCTCCCTCATCGCAGTCGTCGCGGACGGAAGCGATCAGGGCCTCTTCGGCGCGGTATCGCTCGAGTCACGGGAATTCGTCACAAGCGTCATCGAAGCCAAACTCAGCGATGTCGCCGGCGACGATCTTCTCCTGGTCTGCCGGGATCGTCGCAGTGGTGAAGTGCTTTTTTCCACGGGTCCCATGGAGAAAGACAGGGCGCTGACACAGACCCGCCGGCTGTGGCTGTTCCCCGAATATGAAGTGGGCATCCGGCTCAAGGGCCGCACGGTCGAAGAGATCGCCCGTGAACGGTTTACCCGCAATGGCATTCTCTTCGTCATCGTGGACATCCTTCTCATCGTCGGCGTGATACTCGTCTACAGGACTTTCCGCCGTGAGATCGAACTCGCCGCGTTGAAGTCGGATTTTGTTTCCAATGTCTCGCATGAGCTCAAAACGCCCCTGGCCCTGATTCGCATGTTCGCCGAGACCCTGGAAATGGGTCGTGTACGCGATGAGAAACAGCGGCAGGAATATTACAGCATCATCGTGCAGGAAACAGAACGCCTGACGAGACTGATAAACAACATCCTCACCTTCTCCCGCATCGAAGCCGGTCGCAAGAAATACCACTTCCGGCCAACAGACCTGAACCGCATCGTTGAAGACGTGATGGCAATGTACAGTTTCCATCTCGAACACAAGGGTTTCACTGCCCGCACCGAATATGCGCCTGCGCTGCCCCCGGTCATGGCAGATGAGGAAGCGGTGGCTGAGGCACTGATCAATCTCATCGACAATGCGATGAAGTACAGTGAAGAGGAAAAACGCGTCACCGTGCGGACTGCGATGATCGGCAACACGATTTGCATCGAGGTGGAAGATGCCGGCATCGGTATCGCCATCGATCAGCAGAACAGGATCTTTGAAAAATTCTATCGCGTCAGCGACGGCCTGGTCCATACCGCGAAGGGCAGCGGCCTCGGACTCTCGCTCGTTCGGCACATTATGGACGCACACGGAGGAACCGTGGACGTGCACAGCGAATCCGGAAGCGGGAGCCTCTTCCGCCTCGCCTTCCCTGCAGAACAGTCAGTACAACAACAGTGAAACGGATAATCCCATGGCGATGATACTTGTGATCGACGACGAGACGGACATGCGTCGCGGACTGGTCGACAATCTGCGCTTCGAGGGCTATGATACCGCGGAAGCGGACAACGGGACAGCCGGACTGGAACTGATCACATCGACTCCCGCCGACCTGATTCTCCTCGACGTCATGATGCCGGGAATGAACGGTTTTGATGTCTGCAAGGCGGCCCGTGAAGCTGGTGTTGAAATCCCCATCATCATGCTGACCGCAAAAGGAGAGGAAATCGATCGGGTGCTCGGGCTCGAACTCGGCGCAGATGACTATATCACCAAACCCTTCAGTCTGCGCGAATTGCTCGCCCGCGTGAAGGCCGTCCTGCGAAGAGCGCAGAAACAGCCCGGCGGCGGCACGTCCACGGCGCAGATCGGTCTGCTGGAGGTCGATTTTGAAGCATATCGCGCAACCTCGAAAGAGGGTGAAGTCACACTGTCACACCGGGAATTCGAGGTGCTCCGCTACCTGTGGGAGCGGCAGAAACAGACCGTAAGCCGTGACCAGCTGCTGACAGACGTCTGGAGCTACGATGCCAACATATCGACACGCTCGATCGATAACTTCATTCTCAAGCTCCGGCAGAAAATCGAGAACGATCCCTCCCACCCGCAGCACATCCTGACCGTGCACGGTATCGGGTACAAACTCCTCCCGTAACAGCGGTGACATCTCGTGACAAGCTTTTACCTGTAATAAACACCCTTCACCGTGCCGTTTCGTAGATTTCCGGAAAAGGATGCTCTCTTGCAGAACATATATCCTCACTCTCCTGGTCCTCGTGTGCTCAACTCCCGGGCCGCATAGCCGCTATTTTCCACAGGGCAGCACGCTGTATGGTCAGGACATGGAACGCATCGTCGATCTTCGCGGAACCTGGCGTTTTGCCATCGGGGATGACATATCCCGCGCTCGAACGGAATTCGATGACAGTTCATGGGACCGCATTCAGGCGCCGGCCGCCTGGGAGGATCAGGGGTACCCGGGCTATGACGGCTGGGCCTGGTACCGCAAGCGTTTCACCGTGGATGCTCGATTCCAATTCGATGCGCTGTACCTTCACCTCGGAAATGTGGACGACGTCGATGAGGTGTATGTCAATGGCCATTTCACCGCGTTCAAGGGACTGCCGCCTCCCACGTACATGACCGCGTTTTCAGAGAAGCGCTGGTACTACATTCCATACGAATACCTCAACTTTTCCGGTCCGAATGTGATCGCCGTGCGCGTGTACGACAACGAACTCACCGGCGGGTTGATTCGTGGAAACCTCGGCCTGTATCATCTCGTGGATTACCTCGTCCCTGACCAGTCCCTTCGCGGACCGTGGAAACTGCGCAGGGGGGATCTCCCGGAGTGGAAGGATTCTGTCATCGACGACGCCGAGTGGCCGGAGGCATTTGTTCCCGCATACTGGGAAACGCAGGGACTCAAGGGTTATGAGGGATTCGGCTGGTACCGGAGACATTTTTCACTCGATCCGGCGCTTCGTGACGAGACCCTGGTTCTGCTGCTGGGAAAAATCGACGATGTCGACGAGGTCTGGCTCAATGGCACGCAAATCGGGAAAACCGGCCTTATGCCGACCGAAGGCGGAACGTACGTTCATGTCGAAACCTTCGACCGCCTGCGCGCCTATCGCATTCCTCCGGGAATTCTCAAGACACACGGCGACAACGTCATCGCTGTGCGTGTGTTCGACGGCTTCATGCACGGGGGCATGTACGAGGGACCTGTCGGACTGATACGGGAGCGCCGTTTCCGTGGCTGGAACGATCGTCGCCCGCGCAACGAGAAAAGCCCCTTCCGCCGCTTCATGGACGCGCTGTTCGGGAACTGAGTCAGGTACCTTCCCCTTCCCCGCCGATTTTCTGCAGCACGATCCCGCCGACGATCAGCGCAAGGCCGACGATGGTCGACGGATAGATCTCTTCCCCGACGGCAAAGTGTATGACGATGAGGGAGAGAAAGGGGGAAAGAAAAACCAGGTTCCCTATGCGCGCCGTCGTTGTCGACAGCGCGAGCGCCTGCCGCCACAGCATGAACGTGACACCCATTTCGAACAGGCCGACGTACACACCTCCGAATGCCCCATCCAGGTTCAGCGTCCGGATCGCACCGGTCGTGATCGCCAGTATCGCGACATAGATGCTCCCAAAGAGAAAATTCACACCCAGTTTCAGCAGCGGATCCGCGCTGCTGCGCATGGTGAATATCCAGTACAGCGACCAGATGAGAGAACTTCCCACTGCAAGTACAACTCCCTCAATATCGGTAAAGCGCATCCCGAGTATGTCCCCGCGGGTGGAAATTACCGCCACACCGCTGAAACTTATCAGCATCGCAACGACGCTCCGCCCCCTGATCGGCTGACGAAGGATGAGGACCGACAGCAGGACGAGAACAATGGGCCAGGTATAGTTGAGCGGCTGCGCTTCCTGCGCGGGCAGGAGATCGTAGGCCCGAAACAGCACCAGGTAGTAGAGAAACGGGTTGAGCAGACCAAGCAGCGCGGAGCTCAACCACTCCTTGCGCGTCCATTCCCTGAGCTGCGGCAGCAACCCGCGATACACCGTGACCGCGACGATGGACACGAAGGATGTCAGGCTCGCAACCAGCAGCAGTTCGATGACCCCGGTTTCTGCGAGTGAAAGCTTGAACGCCGAGGCAACGGTTGACCAGAACGCGATCGCGGACAGGGCGTAGAGATATGCGCGGGTTTGCTTCTTCATGGCGGTGTCAGTTGCGGAATATAGCCGATTCGCGTGTCAGCGGAAAGCAGACATCGGCAGACTTTTCGGGAAACAGGGTTTTAAATTCCCGTTTTGAGTCCTATATTTTCGCGATCCGAAGCATGCCGGTCCTCGCTCTTTCCGGCATCGTCTCACATCCCACCTACTCACCACCCGGAGGCACAGCAATGAGACCCCTGCTGATCTCTTGCATGGCCATGCTCGTCATGTCAACTACCGTACCCGCGTACACCCTCACCTCTTCTGTTTCACCCGCGGACTCACTCGAATCTCGTCTGATGGAACTGCTCGGCTCAAACGGGGTGGAGGTTTCCGGTCAGTTTTTCATCGCTTTCGAAACGGGTCAAAATGGCGATGCTGCATTCAGTGACTTCTTCATCAATCGCGGATACATCAACGTAAAGGCAGATTTACTTCCTGGGATTTCCGGACGCATCACACCCGATATTTCGGTGGATCGCGATGGTGACGGTGAGGGGGATCTCGAACTGCGGCTGAAGTACTGCTACGTGAACGCCGACCTGCCGGAATTCGCATTCTTCTCGAAGCCGGATGTGAGCTTCGGACTGATCGCGCGTCCATGGCTCGCCTTCGAACAGAAAGTCAACCGGTACCGCGTGCAGGGACATATGTTCGTTGAAAGCATCGACATCATGAACTCAGCGGATTTCGGCGCCTCGGCCTCCTCCCTGCTGGGCGGAGAAATGCCCGACCAGTACAAGAAACGTGTCAGCTCCGGGTATCCCGGCCGCTATGGCAGTGTTTCCGTCGGTGTCTTCAACGGCGGTGGATATCACGCGATCGAGCGAAACATCAACAAGACGCTCGAAGGAAGGCTCACCCTTCGTCCCCTGCCGGATATCATTCCCGGACTGCAGTTCAGTTACAGCGGGTCGTATGGAAAAGGGAATGTGCAGGAGGACGTGGACTGGACGATGCATCTGGGCTTCCTGTCATTCGAACATGAATACGCCGTCTTCACCGCGACGCTGTACAATGGCGTCGGCAATTCGAAAGGCAGCGACCTGACGGAAGACGGATACCCGATGGATATGAAAGGCACCTCCTTCTTCCTCGAACTGAAGCCAACGGGATACCCCATAAGCCTGATCGGCAGATATGACAACGCGGAGGAGATGCTGCCTGAGCAGTCCATGCATTTCGGCACGCACATTCCCGACCTGATGAATGATGAACGTATCATCGCAGGCGTCGCGTACCATCTCACGCGAAAAAGCAAACTGCTGCTCGATTATGAACGGGCAAAAGACCACAGCGGCGCGATCACGTACGACGCGGTCCATTTCAACGTCGAGTACACATTCTAACGACCGTATGCATGCAAATGCACAAAGGTCCCGCCGTTTGGCGGGACCTTTTTTGTGACGGGAGGTTTGACGTATTATTCTTCCGTCTTCTTCGATGTGGGGCCGTTGTAGCATTTGCTGCAGACCACGAACAGGTTGCGCGCGTGATGCATGATCTCCTCGCATTCGGTCAGCAATTCGAGGTACAGCAGGCTTGTCCGCGAAGTGTATTTCTCCTTCTTCGACCTCTTGAGCTGCTGCTTGTCCGCCTTGCGGATCCGGGCGATGAGATGTTCCGCCTTATCCTGCACTTTCTCCTTGGCGGCAAAATCACCCTGCTCGATAGCACTGGCGATCCTGTGCAGTTCCTTTTTCAGATCTTCGACGATATCAGAGAGATCGTCCATCTGCAGCTCGGAAAGCCCGGCGTGGTTGTTGTCGATGTGGTCGTGGCACTGAACGGCCATGTTCCGGAGGCTTCGGAGAAGCAGCTGCAGTGAACTCATCGCCTCGGCGTAGGTCTTGTTCTCGATCTCGTCGTCGCCTTCCTCCATCTGGGAGGTGCGGAGTATGCTCGCAGCCATGCCTTTCCCGCGCTTTTGCAGGCCTTTTGCGACATTCCGCGCTTCACGCAGTTCGATGCGATCTTCCTTCGCGATACCGCTGTACGTGCGGTCCACGATCTCGTTGGCGGTCTCGATTGTGCTGCTCAGATCGTCCTTCAGCGCCTTGAGTGCGCCGTCAATATCCGAACTGGCACCGCGATAATGGCGCTCTGCCTCGGCGGATTCCTTCTCGCGCTTGCGATGGATGCGGATCGAACGCGTCAGCAGAAATCCTGCCAGTATTGCGAGTCCGATGAGACCTGGCAGCTGGGTGAAATAGATGATGGTGGCGATAATGGCCGCCGCCGTCGAAGCGATGAACGCGGTGAAAAACCAGCCACCGATGACGGTCAGCACACCGGAAACACGGTAGACGGCGGAATCACGTCCCCATGCCCTGTCGGGTAAGGCGGTGGCCATGGAAACCATGAAGGTGACATATGTCGTGGACAGCGGAAGCTTCAGAGACGTTCCGAATGAAATCAGCAGGGCTGCGACGATGAGGTTCACGGCAGCGCGAAGCAGATCGAATGAGGGGTATTCGCCGTTCTCGTCAGGCTCTGGTCGGTATTTCGACGTATCGAAACGGCCTTCGACTCTTTTCTTCACACCCTCGGGAGTGATCAAGGAGACGAACTTGAAAACGGCAAGCACAACGCGCACGATGGAGCGTGCGGGAGCGATGGACTCGAAGCGCTCGAATCCTTCGGTTTGCCTGCCGAGATTCACCGATGTGGCAGTCACCGTCCGGGCCTTTTTGTTCACCCAGAGCGTGACCGCCATGATCAGACCGGCCACGAGCAGTATCCATGTGTTCGCACGCACGGGTTCTGCGAGCGATTCCATCGTCTGTGTCCATATATCCGCCGACCCCTGCACTTTCATGTACGCGGCAAGTCCTCCCATCGGCGCCCCGATGAAATTCACGAGGTCGTTCGCCGCGAAAGCGAGTGCCAGGGCAAACGTACCGGCGAGCACGATGGGCTTGAAGACGTTGATCTTGAAGGTCCAGACCAGGAGCTGCAGTATGATCGTCCAGCCGGCAAACGCGAGCAGCGTGATCACCAGCGTGTGTTCTTTCAGCCATGCAGCATTCTCAGGGGTCAGGAATGAGGCGCCTTTCGCTCCTTTCACCATCATGAAATACGAAAGCGCCGCGAGTGCGAAGCCGCCCCAGAGTGAGCCGTAGCGACGCAGCCGCTTCCCGTATTCGAAGGTGAATAGCATGCGTGAGAAATACTGAACGAGTGATCCGACGATGAACGCGACGATCACCGACGCCACGATGCCGAAGAGGATCTTGAACACGCTCGCGGTGTTGATGTACGCGAAGACGTCCGCGATTCCCCCGTTTTCTGCCTGCAGCACCTTGATGACGGATATGGCAAAGGCGGACCCGAGCAGCTCGAACACGAGGGAGACCGTCGTTGAGGTCGGCAATCCGAACGTGTTGAAGAAATCGAGAAGCAGCACGTCCGTCAGCATGGTCGCCACGAAAATGAACATGACTTCAGGGAAGGTCAGAAGCTGCGGATTGAAAATGCCTTTCCGGGCCACTTCCATGAGTCCGCTCGAAAACGTCACACCGACGACAATTCCGAGCGTGGCGATGATCATGATCACGATGCGCGGAGCGACCTTTGCGCCGATCGCGGAATTGAGAAAATTCACCGCATCGTTCGCGACGCCAACCATCAGGTCGATGATCGCCGCGCCGAGGAGAATGATCAAAATGACAATAAAGACTTCCATAATTCCGATCTGACTATGTGATAATTATGCGTTGATCAACTGTCTGTCGCTTCGGCGCCATGGGAATGCATTCTCCCGTGACGCACGATGCGTCCCTCATTCATGTACACGACGTTTTCAGAAATATTCGTCGCGTAATCGGCAATGCGCTCCATCGCACGGGCAAGACTGAGAACATGGAGCAGCCGTTCTGTCATGGCAGGTTCTGCCATGATACGGTCACGCACCACGCCAATCATGCTCCGGTACATGTCGTCCACCTCCCCGTCCATCTGACAGACCGTGCGTGCGCCTTCCGTATCCATATGCATGAAAGCGTCAAGACTCTTTGTGAGCATCGTGAGCGTTCCCTCTGCGAGCTCAACGATTTCAGCCGGCAGGACGAGCTGCTCGTACTGGCCGATGGCGAGAACACCGCGTGCGATATTCGTAGAAAGATCGCCGACGCGTTCAAGGTCAGCATTGATGCGCAGGAATCCGATGACAAGGCGCACATCCTCCGCGGGAAGCGTATTCCGCTGAAGCATCTCTTCGCAGTGCTCCTCGATGGCGATCTCGAGCGCGTCGATCTCATGATCCGCGTCTATGACGCGCTGCGCGCCTTCACGATCCCGCGTGCGTATGGCGAGAACGCAGCGACGCGCGTTCTCCTCCACCAGCGCGCACAGGCGAAGGAGGCTCTTTCGCAATGGTTGTGTTTCCGAAATGTGACGCTCTGTCATAAGGCTCTGGCTGGTGCTCTAAAGTAATGAATCCGGCGGTTTCTGCCTAGGCGACGTCCTCACCGCCGCCGCCACGGTTCACCGGGAGGGTGACGGTGAATGTACTGCCTTCTCCGGGTGTGCTTGTGACGTCGACGTTCCCGTGATGGGCCTGCGCAATATGCTTGACAATGGCAAGCCCCAGACCCGTACCGCCGAGCTTTCGGCTCCGCGCCTTGTCGATTCGGTAAAAGCGCTCGAAGAGCCGCGGGAGATGCTCCGCCTCGATTCCATATCCCTCGTCGCGGATTTCTAGACGCACCTCATTCTGCTTGCTCTGCGCTGCGGACACCCAGACGTTTTTTCCTTCCTCTGAATACTTCACGGCATTGCTGATGAGATTTACGAGCGCCTGCTCGAGCAGTGGCGGATTCATGAGAGCAGTTATTTCGGACTCACAATTGAGATGTATCCGTATGTGCTTCATGTCCGCGTCATGCTGGCATACCTGGATCGCTGCATGCAGCGCATCATACACCGAAGAGGACGCGAGAACAATCTCCTCTGCGTCGCTGCTCTGCTCGATACGCGAGAGGCTGAGAAGATCCTCGATAATGGCATTCAACCGGTCGGCCTGCTTCGAAACGATACCGAGGAAACGGACGGCGTCCTCTCGATCGGAGATCGCCCCGTCCAGCAGTGTCTCCACGAAGCCCTTGATGCTCGTGATCGGTGTTTTCAGCTCGTGAGACACGTTTGCGACGAAATCCCGACGCACATTCTCCAGCGCCCGCAATTCTGTCACATCATTCAGCACGACGACGAGGCCGATGGGCTGACCGCCCATTTCTTTCAATATGCTCCCGTGCACCTGGAGAAAGCGCTCCCTGTCGTTGACGAGAGTGACGTATCCTTCAGTCGCGGTGTCCGACGCAAGGGCATCCTCGACGAAACGCTGCAGGCCGACATTGCGGACGACCTCCTGAATGCTTCTTCCAAGGACTTTCTCCGCGTCGACTTTCAGGAGCTGGGCCGCGGAACGATTGATATTGATCAGCCTTTCGTCCGTGTCGAATGCGATCACGCCTTCCATCATGCTGGAGAGCAGGGCATCCTGCTGCGTGTGCTGCTGCGTGATGATGCTGATCCGGTCCTGCAGCTGTGTCGCCATGGTGTTCATGACATTTGCAAGATCGGAAAGCTCCTCGGAATTCGGCACGGGCAATCTGAAGTCGAGATCCCCTCCGGCGAACCTGGCGGCACCGTCCTTGAGTCGCTGAATCGGCCTGGTGATGCGACGGGAGATGACAAGACTGATGAGTCCCGCCAGCAGCGTGATAATAAGCCCCCCGAGCACGATTTGCCACTGCAGCGCCTCGACGCTTTCCTCCGCCTCGCGCACGGGGACCGCAGTGCGCAGCACGCCGATAATCGATCCGCGATCGAGAAGCGGGATTGCCGCGTACATCGTATTCTGCTGCAGCGTTGCGCTGAAACGCGTCGATGTGCTGACCTGGCCATCCATCGCTTTTCGAATCTCCGGCCTCCTGCGGTGATTGTCCATGCTCTCGGGATCCCGCTCTGAATCCGCGATCACCGTTCCGTCCGGGAGGATGACGGTGATGCGTGTGGAAGAGCGGCGGCCGAGATCCACACAGTATGCGTCCAGATCATTCGCATGATCGGATCTGACAAAGTGAAGGATTTCCTCATGCAGCAGTTGTGCGCGGGACTTGAGATCATCTGACACCTGCGAGAACAGGATGTTCTTGAACGAGCCGGAAATGAGAAAGGTAAAAGCGAAAAGAGCGAGAAAGATGATCAGGAAGTTCGACGTGTAGAGCTGCCAGAACAGGCGTTTCTTTTTCATGTCGATTCGACGAAGCGGTAGCCGACTCCTCTGACTGTTTCCACATAGCGACCTGCGGATCCGAGCTTCTTGCGCAGGCCGACGATCTGCACGTCCACGCTGCGGTCCGTGACGGGATACCCGTCGCCGCGCACGGCTTCGACGATCTGCGAACGTGTGAAAACCCATCCCGGCCTGTTCGCCAGGAACTGCAGCACACGGAATTCCGTGAGCGTCAGCGATATCGTTTCCCCACCGACGAGCACTTCGTGTCGGCCGGGGTTGATGACGATATCGTGCACGCGAAGCACCTCGTTCTCGTCCTGAGGCTCTTCACCTTTGCCGCGCCGCAGTACTGCCTTGACACGAGCGAGCAGAACGCGCCTGCTGAACGGTTTCGTAATATAATCATCGGCACCGAGTTCGAGACCGGTTACGATGTCCGCTTCCTCGCTGCGTGCCGTCAGCATGATGATCGCGGTGTCCGCAGTCTCCTCATCGTTCTTGATGACCTTGCAGACCTCGAGTCCGTCAACGCCAGGAAGCATGAGATCGAGCAGGATCAGATCCGGATGAATTTCCCTCACCTGCCTGAGCGCGTCCTCGCCTGTTGTCACGCTGTCGACCCTGTAGCCTTCTTTTCCGAGGTTGTATGTGACGAGTTCGAGGATTTCCTCTTCATCCTCGACAACCAGGATATGTCCTTTGCTGCTCACGGCATCTCGTGTATAGTGGTCAAATCAGTCCGCTACTAATATCGCACTCATTATGTTAGGGTTTTGTTAGCGGGATGCAAGATTTTGATGTTCCACGCTGCTTTTCGGTTTTTTGACAACCGGGAACGGCACCGCCTGCGGTCACTCATGCTCAGTCGAACAGCGCGTACTGACCGCGGTTTCCTCGCCGGAAAAACTGCGCGGAGAGCTCCGGACCCTCCGTTGCCAGGCCGTGGCGCCGGCAGGACATGTGAAAAAGAGCATGAATCTGTCCCGCATAAACACCAACACCCGTCATGCGATGCGTGAAGCGTTCATCGTTCAGCCTGCCACCACGCATGTCACGCACGCGGGAAAGCACTTTGTCTCTGCGATCCGGAAAATGCTGACTGAGCCAGTCACCGAAAAGGGCGGCAACCGCCCACGGAAGCCGAAGCGGCACGCACACCGCGTAGCGCGCGCCGCAACGTGCCGCCTCCTCGATGAGATGGGGTATTTCACTGTCCGTAAGCGCAGGAATCACGGGCGAAATGCTTATCCCGACCGGCACACCAGCGCGGGCGAGCGTCTCCATCGCCCGGAAACGACGTGCCGGCGTGGACGTGCGGGGTTCAAGCTTCTGCGCGAGTTTCCTGTCACGCGTCGGAATGGAGATGAGAACACTGGCAGCGTCCGACTGTGCGAGATCGGCAAGGAGGTCCTGGTCTCGCGTCACGAGTTCGTTCTTCGTGACTGCCTGCACGGGATTGCGGAAATCGCGCAGCACCTCCAGGCACTTCCGGGTGATGCGAAGCTTTCTCTCTATGGGCTGCCAGGGATCCGTCACACCGCTCAGCGCCAGCGGACGTGGTGTCCACGAGCGGGAAGACAGCTCTCTTTCGAGCAGGACCGATGCGTTTTCCTTGACGAGTATCCTCGTCTCGAAATCCAGACCTGCCGAGAATCCGAGATATTCATGGAACGGACGCGCATAACAGTACGCACATCCGTGCTCGCAGCCGCGGTAGGGGTTGATGCTCGCGTCGAATCGTATGTCCGGACTGTCATTCGTGGCGATGATGCTGCGGCTTCGATCTCGGAGAAAGCGAGTCTCCGGCGCCCGTTCCTCGTCAGGAAAATCGCCCAGACGCTCATACCTGCGCTCTTCAAAACGGTTCGCGGGATTCGATCCGCTGCCGCGTCCCTTGTGCGCCGATGGAGGTATTTCTCCACCCCTGCTCATATTTCTCTCGTTCCGCCGTCCATGGGTACAAAACACTCGTTTGTATGCTTTTAGTGCCGTGAAATCCGAGTGAATTCGTGCGTGTGATATAGGATAAAAGACACATGGGTATTATCTTGAAATACTGCATGCAGGCGCATTTTCCGCGCCGCGAAAACTCATAACACGTCGATATACTAACGCAAGGATTGCACATGAAACGGATGCTGCTGCTCGGTGACGAGGCGATCGCCCAGGGGGCGCTCGACGCCGGACTCTCCGGGGTTTATGCCTATCCCGGCACCCCTTCGACGGAAATCACCGAATACATTCAGAAAGTGAAAGAAGCGCGCGAGCGCGGTGTGCACTCGGACTGGAGTGCGAACGAAAAAACTGCCATGGAAGCTGCGCTGGGCATGTCCTACGCCGGTAAACGCGCCATGGTCTGCATGAAGCATGTCGGACTCAATGTCGCCGCGGACGGATTCGTCAACGCCGGCATCACCGGCGCAAACGGCGGACTCCTCGTGCTCGTCGCTGACGATCCTTCCATGCACTCTTCCCAGAACGAACAGGACAGCCGTTACTACGGAAAATTTGCCCTCGTCCCCATGATAGAGCCCTCCAACCAGCAGGAAACGTACGAGGCGGCTGGACATGCCTTCGCGCTCTCCGAGAAATACGCTACCCCCGTGCTCGTGCGCATCACCACCCGCCTCGCGCACTCCCGCGCAGGAGTGGAGCTCAGCGACCCCCGGGCAGAGAACGACCTGCGTCTCCCCGCGGACAAGCGGCAGTTCGTCCTGCTCCCCTCCATTGCGCGCAAAAATTACCAGTCCCTCCTCGGGAAACAGGTCGCCTTTGAGGAGGAAGCCGAGAATTCGCCGTTCAACAAATACATCGATGCAGAAGATCGCTCCCTCGGTATCATCGCCTGCGGTATCGGCTACAACTACCTGATGGAGAATTTCCCCGAGGGCTGCCCGCATCCCGTCCTGAAACTCAGCCAGTACCCCGTTCCGCGCAATCATGTCAAGCGCATGCTCGATGAGTGCGAGCGCGTGCTCATCCTCGAGGAAGGTGCGCCCTTCGTCGAGGAGCAGATCCGCGGTCTGATGGACGCCACGTACAATATTCTCGGACGACTGGACGGCACGGTGCCGCGCGCAGGCGAACTCAACCCGAACATCGTCGCGAAATCGCTCGGCAGGGAAATCGCGCTGACGGAAGATAAATCCGAAATCGTGCGGCCCCGTCCGCCGGAGCTCTGCCCCGGCTGTCCCCACATCGACAGCTACAACGCCCTCAACCAGGCCCTGATGGAACTCGAACCGGGTCGCGTGTTCAGCGATATCGGCTGCTACACACGCGGCGCGCTCGAGCCCTTCAACGCCATCAACTCCTGCGTCGACATGGGTGCGTCGATCACCATGGCGAAAGGCGCTGCGGACGCCGGTCTCTTCCCCGCCGTCGCCGTGATCGGTGATTCCACCTTCACGCATTCGGGCATGACAGGACTGCTCGACGCCATCATCGAGGACAGTCCCATCACGGTTATGATCGTGGACAATGAAACGACCGGAATGACGGGCGGACAGACCAGTTCCGCACGCGGGAAACTCGAGGACATCTGCAAGGGACTCGGCGTGCCCGAAGATCATATTCGTGTGGTCGAACCGCTCAAAAAATACCACGATGAAAACGTCGCCATGATCAAGGAAGAACTCTACCACAAGGGTGTCTCCGTCATTATCGAACGTCGTGAGTGCATTCAGACGGCCAAAATTGCCCGCAAGCTGGCTAAGGAGGTGAAAAGCTGATGAAACGTGATATCATTCTCGCCGGCGTCGGCGGACAGGGCATTCTCACCATCGCCACCATTATCGGCTATGCCGCCGTCGAACGCGGACTCAGCCTCAAGCAGGCCGAGGTGCATGGCATGTCACAGCGCGGCGGCGACGTGCAGTCCCATCTGCGCATCAGCGACGCGCCCATTTACTCTGATCTCATCCCCGAAGGACGCGCCGATCTTATCCTCGGCATCGAGCCGATGGAAACACTGCGCTACACGACCTATCTCGCACCCGACGGATGGCTGATCACCAATCGCAAGCCCTTCGTGAATATCACCGACTACCCCGATTACGAAACCGTGTGGAAGGAAATCGAAGATCTCCCCCGCAGCATTCTCGTCGACGGTGAAAAGCTTGCCCGCGAGGTAGCGACCGCGCGTTCGATGAACATGGTCATTCTCGGTGCCGGCTCCCCGTTCCTCGACATCCCCGCCGAGGATCTCGAGGGCGCAATCACAGCCATTTTCTCCCGCAAGGGCGATGCGGTTGTCGAACAGAACATCGCCGCGTTCCGCTCGGGCCGTGCGTTCGCGGAGGAAAGCAACCTGGCGACCGAGTAGCCGGTCATCTCTTCCCTCGTAAATGTGAAAACCCCTCCGCAGGCTGACTGCGGAGGGGTTTTTCGTGATGCTTCCAGTTGCGGTCGTTTATTCCGCGATCTTCCCGGCGCGGAGTTCCTTTGCGAGGCGCTCGAGGCGGTAGATGTGGTTAATGGCTTCGATCATGGCAGCACTGTGCACGGAAACGGTGCGGTTGCCCATTTCAGGTGCGAAGATAAACTCGCCCGGCAGGGATTCGATGTTGCCGTCAAATGCGAGTCCGACCACTTCCTTGTTCCTGTTGATCAGGGGACTGCCGCTGTTTCCGCCGATGATGTCATTGGTGGAAACGAAATTCAACGGCGTGCGCATGTCGAATTCCGCCGGGGGATTGAGCCAGCGCTCGGGAAGTGCCCACTGCTCGTCACCCGGGAAGGAGAAATGACGGTCGTACATGCCGTAATACGTCGTGAACGACGGCGCCTTTGTGCCGTTATATTCGTATCCCTTCACGACACCGTCAGAAATACGCAGCGTGAACGTCGCGTCGGGGGGAATGCTCGTGCCGTACACGTCAAAGAGCGCACGTCCGAGCAGGGCCTGGTTGACGGCGTCACGTGCGCTGACTTCGCCGGCGACTTCCTGTGCGGCGATGCGGCGCGGCGTGGCCATGCGGGCGATCACGATGAGCGGATCGTCGGAGTTGCGAATCGATTCGGGGAATCCTGCCGCGAATTTTTCAAAACGCGCGGAATCGGTGAGCATGGACTCATTGAGCAGACGACGGGCGGCCTCTGCGGCAGTCTGTCCCTTCAGTGCATACTGAACGAGGGGATCGTCGCTGCCAAGGAAACTCTCCATCATGGCGAGCTTCTTCTCGAGAACCAGCGGCTCCATGTCCATGTCCGGGGAGACCGGTTTGCTGAGCGACCGGATGGTCAGCTTCAGTGCGTTCCCCTGAAAGGCTTTTGCCCGTTCCTCTTCAGGCTTGTCCATTTCATGAATGAGGCGTGCCAGGCTCATGGCCTTGTTGAGCGACTCGGGGGCGCCGAGGACTTCAAAACGCAGACCGAGCAGGTCCGGTGCCACGCTGCGCACCTTGGCGCGCGATGCTTCGATTTCATCCCAGACATGACCGTACTTGTCGCTCAGCACGGGATCAGCCATCACCGCGGCACGGAAGCTGCGGTCGAAATCCTTGCGACGCTGCATGAGCACGTCGTTCTCCAGGCCGTCAAGCTGCCCCTTGTAGGCTTTCTGGGAATTGGCCATGCTGAAGATCTGATTGGTCATTTCCTCTTTCTGCTCGGGGTGCAGCGCGATGTAGGATTTGAGAACATCCACGTAGTCGTCGAGGAGACGGGCGATCCAGGGGAACTGCACGTCGCGGTTGAATTCGAGCTGCGCGGAGGTGCTCAGGCGGCTGGTGCTGCCCGGATTGCCGACGGTGAAAACCAGCTCGCCTTCACTGGGACCGTTGCTGCTCCACTTGTAGAAGTGATCGGTGCGCAGCGGCTTGCCGTCCTCGTCATAGACGCGGAAAAAGTTGCAGTCAAGGGTGTAGCGGGGGAAGGTGAAGTTGTCGTCGTCTCCACCGAAGAATCCGAGCGAGAGTTCAGGGGAGAACACGAGGCGCACGTCGTCGTAGCGCTTGAACACGTACGCGGAATACTTTCCGCCGTTGAAAAATGTGACCAGCTGACAGCGGTTCCCGGTTTCTTCGGCAATGCGCTCCTCGATTTCAGAGATCTTGGCGTCGCGTGCGCTGAGGCGCGCTTCGTCGGTATCCGCGGCATCCATCGCAGCGATCACTTCGCCGGTAACATCACGGATTTCCACCAGCTGTTCTACGAAAAGACCTTCGACCTTGCGCTCGTCCTCGAGCGTCGCCGCGACGAATCCGTCGACAGGCAGGTTCTCGCCCTCACCGGACACCTGCTCGACAGCCTGCCGGCCGCAGTGGTGATTGGTCATCACCAGGCCGTCGGCACTG
>CAJXSA010000021.1 GCA_913060595.1 uncultured Ignavibacteria bacterium | reverse complement strand
GGACGTCTACGGCATGGACGATATCGCGCGCGTGGACGTGCTGCTCGGTCCTGCATCCACGATATTCGGCGGCCACGCACTCGGCGGCGTCATCAACATCGTCAGCACGCCGGCGCGGCGCAATGACCTGCGCGCATCCGTCGAAGCCGGCAGCTGGAACAGCTATACCGCGTCGGTCTCGGTGACTCGCGTATTCGGCGATCACGGACTGCGACTGACGGCGCGCCACGGCGCGTCCGACGGACACGTCCCGCAGAGTGACTTCCGCAGCACACGCGTGCAGGCCGCGTACGACTGGCACATATCCCCGTCGTGGAAGCTCGCGGCGCGGGCCCGCTATGCGCCGTCGCTCTACGACGATCCGACGCGCGTCGGTGATCCGGCAGGGCTCGGCACCTATGCAGACATTCGCCGGGGAATGGGTCAGCTCATCGCGGAAAACACAGGCGAACAGCTGCGCGGATCATCGCAGGTCTTTTTCAATGCCGGCAGCCACGCGTTTTACGACGGCTTCGAAAGCACAGACCAGAGCCTGGGCGCCTCGACCTATCAGCAGTACACCGTTTCCCGCGCACTCAGCGTGGCCACGGGAGGTGAAATCCTGCATTACGGGGGCCAGGCGAATCTCGACGACGTCGAACATCTGCTGACCACCGCGGGGGCCTACGCCGTGGGCATGTACAGTCCCGTCTCCTTCCTGCATGTCCGCGCGGGACTGCGCTATCAGCAGCACAGTCTCGGCCTGCGCGACCTGGCGCCGCATTTCGGCCTCAGCGTCACGCCGCTGCCCGGACTGCGCGTGTACGGCAGCATGCAGAGCGGCTTCCGCCACCCGACGCTGCGCGAACTCTATCTCTTCCCTTCGTCAAACAGCAGTCTCGACGCCGAGCGCAGCCGCGGCTACGAGGCGGGCGCCGAGTTTGTCTTCCCGCGGGGTTCGATTCGCGCCGCGGTGTACCAGACAGACGCCGAGGACATGATCACCACGGTGCCGCTTCCCGTTCCCCCGCCGCCCGTGCGCTTCGAGAACGCGCTCGACGAAACGCTGCGCGGGGCGGAAGCCCGCCTGCGCTACCACCTGCTTCCGACACTGCAGCTGCAGGTCGCGTGGAGCACGCTCGATCCCGGCAGCCTCACCGCGTTCAATCCGTCGCAGCAGTTCAAATACATGCTGCAGAGTGCCTGGGGGCCGCTGTCGCTTTCCGCGGCGGGACAGTACGTGCAGGGTCTGCATGCCGGCAACAACAGCACACTGCCCATGCCGGACTATCACGTGCTGGACCTGACGGCTGCGTGGCGCTTCACGCAGATCGAAGTCTATGTCAAGGGTCGCAATATTCTCGACCGGCGCTACAGCATCCTTCCGGGGTACACGGCGCCCGGTGCGCATATCTTCGCAGGAGTGCGGTATGCGATGGACTGATGAAGACCGCGCCGCAGCGGCGCGCGAGGAGGAGCTCCGCCGTCTGCCCCTGGCCGCGGTGTTCACCGCGCTTGGTGTGCTGCTGCCCCAGGCCTTTCACTTGCTCGGACTCGGTGCGACCTTTCTCCCGATGTTTCTCCCTGTCCTCGCGGCCGGACTGCTGCTCCCCCTGCGGCTGACACTCGTGACGGCGGTGATCACGCCACTGCTTTCCTGGCTGCTGACCGGCATGCCGCCCCTGGCGCCACCCGTTCTTCCACTGCTTCTGGTCGAACTGCCCGTCACCGCGGGTGTCATCTGTTTCCTTCGCCGCAGCATGCGCTGGCCGGTGTTCGCCGCCGTTGCCGTCGCCATGCTCGTCGACCGCGTCCTGCTGCTGGTGGTGCTCGAAAGCGTGACCCTGCTCGCGGGCGTGCAGCATCCCCTGCTCGGTCCCGCCATGGTCGTGGCCGGTCTTCCCGGCGTCGCACTGCAGCTCCTCGTCCTTCCTCCAGCCCTGAAGCTCATCGAAGCACGCTTTCCCCATCTCTCACCCCTGCCCGTCGCAGAGGCGCGGCAATGAGAACGAACACGGAAAAACAGCTTTTCTTCGACGACGTGGCGCCCCGCTGGGTGCGCGACGAGGAGGAGCGCAGCGCGCGCCTCGCCGGACTGTTCTCCTCTGGCATCCTCCCTGTCTCGGGGCCCGTCCTTGACGTCGGCACCGGGACCGGCATACTGCTTCCGCATCTCCGCGCGTCGGGCTGCGACGCTATT
This sequence comes from uncultured Ignavibacteria bacterium, assembly GCA_913060595.1. Taxonomy (GTDB): domain Bacteria; phylum Bacteroidota; class Ignavibacteria; order SZUA-365; family SZUA-365; genus BM516. The sequence continues at coordinate 17,426 of CAJXSA010000021.1, read as the reverse complement.
GACGCCTGCGAAATCTCGGAAGCCATGCTGCGGACTGCACAGGAACGGCATGGCAACGTGCCGGGCATTCGTTTCCTCCGCTGCGATGCGCACCGTCTTCCCGTGCGCGACGCAAGCTACGGCACCGTGCACTGTTTCAGCGTCTACCCGCATTTCGACGATCCCGACCGGGCCATCGCCGAGTTCCGCCGCGTTCTGCGCGCCGGCGGCAGCCTGTGCGTCCTGCACCTGATGGACCACTTGGAACTCAACGCCCTGCACCGCGACGCCGGCCGCGCCGTCGCGCATGACGTCCTTCCGCCTGTCAAGACGCTCGCCGACACGCTGACGAGCAGCGGATACCGCGTCCTGCACGCCGAGGAGCGTCCCGGGCTGTACCTGCTGCACGCGGAATCTCTCCCTACATCCTGAGCCACTCTTCCCAAATAAAAAGCGGGGATTCGTCGCAACGAATCCCCGCACTGGTCTGCCGATGCCGGCGAATTATTCGACGGTTTTCATCAGGCGTTCGAGTTCTTCGCGGTCGCCGCCGCTGCGCACCATGTTCTTGAGTGCCTGCAGGTACGCGGTCCGGAAGGACGGATTGTTCTCCAGCTGTGAAATCAGCGCGATGCTGTCGGGGTTTTTGCCGAGTCCGCGCAGTTCCGAACGGGCGATGCCGATGGCCTGCGAGAACACTTCCTCGGTGATGAGGTCGGGATTCGGCTCGGCCTGACCCGGCGCCGGATCCACGGGGACGGTCACCGTCATCGCCGGTGTGGCGTCCGGCTGCGCTGCCGACGCCTGCTCCTCATCCGGGCTGACGCCGAAACGCGCCATGCGCTCGTCGAAGTCGGGGACGAGTTCGCGCAGCACGCTCTCCATCGCATCGACGCGTGTCTGCATCGACGTGATGGTTTCCTGCTGGCGGCGCAGCACATCCACGCCGGACTTGACGGGCATGCCTACGGCCACGTTGACGTAGCCGGGGACACCGTCGGCAAGGGAACCCCAGGACACACCGACGACGCGGGCGCTCTGTTCGGCGGTCAGATCCGCGGGTGCGACTGCGTACCCGACGCCGTTGTCGCGGCCGGACGGCAGAATATAGTCCCCGGGATTGACGGGACCGACAGTTTTGACCGGCACCTGACCAAGGAACGCGCACATCTCATAGAGGTGCTCGCTGCCCTCGGGCGGCGTGTTGCCGAGCACGATCGGGGATTTCGAAATCACCATGACCATGTCGCCCTCGTTGATCGTTCTGCTAATCTTGCCGGCATGCACGCCGACGATGTCGCCGAACACAAACTTCTCGTTCGGATCGGCGCGCTCGAGCCACTCGGCGTAATCCGCATTGCCGGAATTGTAGGCCACGCCGAAATCCTGGATATATGTCGACTGCTCGACGCCGACCTGCACGGCGAGCAGAATGATCTTGGCCGTTGCGTACGCGATCTTCGCGACGCCAGGCGTCACCGTCACCGCACCGAATCCGACGCCGACACGGAAATCCGTCACCTCGGAAATCAGTTCCACCGCGGCGTCGCTGACATCGAAGACATGCTGCAGCGTCATCAGGATATAGTCGAGGCTGAGCAGCCGCTCGGACTGCGTCTCGGCCTGTATGCTGCCGCGTTTGCCGCCGTTGTCCCAGAAACCGACGTACTGGTTGTTGTTGTTGGCGTTCGTGTTGAGCCGCACCGCGATGCCCTGGTTCTTGCCCTTGACATACAACGGATGGCTGGCCTGGCTGGACGCGCTGATCGACGGACCGTTCGAGTAATCCAGAATGGTCTGACCGCCGACGTTCAGGCGCTTCTTGATTCCGACCCCGCCGTCCACGACCAGCGCGCCGCTGCCGCTGTTGGTCGACTGCGTGGTGTTGGTGATCTTGGTCAGCCCCTCGAGCACGGTCTCGCCCTTGTTGATGAGGGTGATCGGTGCGATGGGGGTGGGATTGAGTAGGCTGTCGTACGTCGGATCGGGATTGCGGCCGATATCCGCGTAGTTCTCCACGATGAGGTTTTTAAAGGAGGCGGTTCCGCCTACCTTCAGGTTCCGGCCGACATAGGCGTCATAGCCGACACCGAGGTCCTTGCCGACGTTCAGCGTCTTTTCCACGCCCGCGCCGCCCTTGGTGCGGAAACTGCCGAGGAAATTGGCTTCACTGATGGAATAGATATCGGGGATGACCGGCACGTCGGTGCCGTCGTGAATGGTGGTTACGCCGTCGACATCCAGCGTTCCGCCGATCTGCGTGTTCCCCGTGATCTCCGCGGTCCCGTCGAGATAGCTGTCGCCGAGGACGTGAAACGCGTACTCGGATTCGAACACACCCGACCAGATCGGACCTTCGACGATCATGCCGTCTTCAGGCGCGGGATAACTGCCGGCATAGGTGCTCCCGATGCTGACGTTGCCCGCCACACCGAGGCGGCTGAGCGGGGTCGGCGTGCCGAAGCCCACGTCTCCCTGCACCAGCAGTCCGTTGGATGGCGCTTCGAAGGAGCGCGCATATTCCGCGCCGATGGAGGTGTTGCCTGCGACGCCGAGCCAGCTCTTGGGGATGGTCGTGCCGATGCCGACTTTTCCCTCGATGGCCGCACCGTCCGTCGGGGCTTCGTTTTCCGCGAATTTGTCGCCCACTGCGAGTCCGCCGCTGACGCTGAGCATGCTGCCCGGTCCGGCGGTCCCGATGCCGACGCGTCCCTCGATGAGCGCGCCATTGAGGGGCGGAAGATTCACGCCCGTGAAGTGCTCCCCGACGATCAGTTCTCCGGAGACTTCCAGTTCGGCGGTCGGATTCGGCTCGCCGATGCCGACGGCGCCTTCGACGATGAGGCCGTTCTCCGGGGCTTCGACGGCGCCCGCATAGCTGCTGCCGATGGTCGCGTTGCCCTTGACGTCAAACGTGCTGGCGGGCTGGTCCGTGCCGATCCCCAGTTTGCCGTACGCGGTCAGGCGCATGCGCTCGATATTGTCCGTGCGGAATACGAGATCCACGCGGTCCGACGTCCCGATGAAATCCTGTCCCGCATTCGTTCCCTCGTTTCCGAAGGTGGACCAGGGACTGCCCAACGAATTCGATCCGCCGGTCTGCGACCCCGTGGGATCACCGTTCGCGAGCCGGTCCGCTTCCGTGGCGCGGAGGGCGTGAAATGCATACGGGACGGAAAGCAGCTGCGACGACCCGAGAAGGGAGTAGTTGCTGCCCCCATTTTCATCCATTTCAACCTGCAGCCAGTGGCTGTGCTCGCCCCAGGGCAGCGCATCGAGCGCACCCTGACGCAGTTCGCCCGCCCCGATCTGCAGTGTGAACATTCCGTAGTTGTTTGTGAGCACCGAGTGCCGCTCGGTGTATACTGCGATCCCGTCGGGACCATCCCGGAGGATGCTGATGCGCAGATTCAGCTCCTGTTCCTGCAGGACCGTGCCGTCGAGGTCGCGCGCAACACCCTGGTAATTCATGGTGGTGGGCGACTGCGCGTACAGCGCTGCGGCACAGAGCGGAAGAAGCAGTAATACCGTGAGGAAACTTCTCATGATGTATTTCATTGTCTGTGATAATTATTGTGCCTTGACGATTTTGTACAACCCGAGCTGTTCCCCACTGCCGGTAAATGCGACGAGCATGTACAGACCGCCGGGCAGGGTTGTGAAGGGAAGTCGGGTCATCTGCTCTCCGCTCCTGACATTCCTGCGCATGACCTCCTCACCGAGAAGGTTATACAGCACCAGCGACATGTCCTCTTCGATGCCCGTCATGTTGACGAGCACGGAGGTTCGCGCGGGATTCGGATACAGGTCGAGGGAGAACGGGATACTGTGTTCCCGAATGGGGATGACGGAAAGATAGGCCTGCTGGAAGCCCTCGTTCAGGGTTCCCGCATACGCACGGCGAGACTCGACCGCGGTCTGTCCCACGGTCCATGCGACACTGACCGTGCCCGTTTCAGCGAAACCGCCGGAAACAGCGACCACGGAAGCGTCGATCACCTGTGCGTGTGCAGTACAGGAAAGGAAGAGCGCCAGCAGAAACACAACAATGTGTCTGGCATTCATAGGCGTGATACAACCTCCGATTATTGCGACGATGGAAAAACCATCATACCAATACCACCGGCTGTTGCCGTATCACATGCGGCTTCACGCGCGTTTCAGGCGCCGCGCGGAATCCCGTTCATACTCCTGCGATGAGTGCACGAAGTATAGGATATTTCTCGTCCGCTGTATATACGCATTTGTGCGTATCCCGAGCGAAACACGGGGCAGGGTGAAAAAAGGCTGTCAGGAGTGTGGTGCGAAGTGCCGGAGTGCGAAGGTGAGAAGTGCGTTTCGACCGTTGAGATTCAGTTTCCGCGCCATATTGGCGCGGTGTTTCTGGACGGTGCGATAGCTGATGAACATGCCCGCGGCGATTTCCCTGCTGGTACGGTTTTCCGCCAGGGCGCGCAGGATCTGCATTTCCGTCGGTGTGAGCAGTTTTTCGACGCGTGACACCACGGAGGGCGTCGTCGCGACACCGACTATGCTGCGCTCCACCTCCGCGGAGAGGAAAACCTCTCCGTCACGCACGCGGTGGACGGCGCGGACAAATTCTTCGCTGTCGTCGACGCTGCTGAGCAGTCCCTGCACGTCCAGCCGGCGCATGTCGTCGGCGATTTCGGATGTCAGCGCACCGAAAAGAAGTATTGCGGCATCGCAGCCTCGCTGGCGCAGTCGCCGCAGCAGCGACGCGCTGGACCGTCCCGGGAGCGCAATGTCGAGAAGCAGGACTTCCGGGTGTCCCGCGCGACAGCTGCGCAGCACCTCCTCCCCGCTGAGCGCGGTGGCAGTAACGAGAATCCCGCGCTCCTGGTTGAGAACACGCAGCAATCCTTCGCGAAGCAGCGAGACGGGGGTGGCGATACAAACGGTAATCATCGTGACAGTATATCTGTCCGCAGGAACGTTTGCAAGGGTGGGAGAAGCGGCGGCGCGCCCGGCCGCGAAGTACGCGGCCGGGCAGACACTGCCGTGAGAGATTACTGCGCCAGGATCATTTTGCGTTCGACCTGTGCGCCGCCCGCACGGATCATGTACAGGTACACGCCGCTGGGGAGGGTGAAACCGGCGTCGTCACGTCCGTCCCACTCCATGGTATAGCTGCCGGCCGCGAGCACATTGCTCACGAGCGTGCGGACATGCCGACCCATGGTGTTGTAGATACGGAGTTCGACATGCTGTTCCACCGGTGTCCCGAAGGAAATCAGCGTCGAGGGATTGAACGGGTTCGGATAGTTCTGCTCCAGCGTCACCGTCTGTGGCGCGGGCAGCACTTCCTCCTCGAAATCCTTCGGCTTCTGCTTGGGCACCGTCACAACGGCGGAGGCGGTGCTGGTGTTGCCTTCCACATCTGTTGCTGTATACAGCACGGTATAGGTCCGCGGACCCTTGCCGTTCTTCGCGCGGAATTCATAGTTCACATCAAAGATACCGGTTGTCGCATCCTTGACATCACCATTGATGTTTTCATTGCTGGTGATGGACGTCAGAACGGCCGTGGCACCCGGGACATTGTCCCAGACCTCAACGGTCGCCTTGACCTCTTCCATCTGGTTGTTCGCGGGCCAGAGATTCACCGGCGCGACGTTGACGGTAATCTGCGGATCCTCGTTGTCAATGACGGTGACATCGAAGCTGCAGACGGCGATCTGGTTGCTGGCATCGATTGCCATGTAGGCAACCGTCGTCATGCCGACCGGGAAGAAATCACCGCTGCCGAGTCCGTCGGTACGGATGATCTCGAACTCCGAGCAGCTGCTCGCCGCGGTCGGCGGTGCGAAGTTCACGACCGCACCGGGAAGTCCCGGGTCGGTATTCGTGGTGATATTTCCAACACAGGTGATGCTGGGGGGATCACCGACAACGGTAACAATCTGCACGTCCGTCGACCGGTTTCCGTTGGCGTCGAGGGCCGTCCAGATCACGCGATGCGTCCCCGCCGTAAGGGTGACTCCTGCGCTGTTGGTGACGTTGGGCACACTGCAGTTGTCATAACTCGTGGCGCTGCCGAGGACGAGGGGATCCACCGTCCAGTAGCAGGTACCGGGATCCACGCCGACTTCAATGTTCGGCGGAGCCACCACGGAGGGCGGATTCGCGTCATACACGGTGACCTTCTGCACCACCTGGGTGGTGTTTCCGGCACCGTCGATCGCGGTCCACGTAACGTCGGTATCCCCGATCGGGAAGGACGCCGGCTTGTTGTTCGTCACGGTCACGCCGGTACAGTTGTCCGATGCAGTCGGCGTGCCGAGGCTCACCGATGCGCCGTCACGCGAACAGCTGCCGGTGTCGGCGACCAGCGCGAGATCCGCCGGCGCAAAGAGAATCGGGGCCGTGGCGTCAACCACGGTCACGTCCTGCGTGGAATTGCTGCTGTTGCCCGACGCGTCGATCGCGGTCCAGGTCACGGTCGTCGTTCCCAGTGGGAAGGCTGCCGGTGCGTTATTGTCCACGGTGTAGTTGCAGTTGTCCGACACCGTCGGAACGCCGAGCGCCACCTGGTTGAGCGGAATGCTGCACTGTGCGCCCACGGTGTTGATTGTCAGATCTGCGGGAGCGGCAATGGTCGGGTCCGTGACGTCGTTGACGGTCACGGTCTGTGTTCCCACACTCTGATTGCCCTCTCCGTCTGTCGCGGTCCAGAGCACCACGGTGATACCGACGGGAAAGATCGGAGGCGCGTTGTTCGTGATCGTGACACCGCCGCAGCCGTCAAACGCTGACGCGGTGCCGAGCTGCGCCGCAGTGAGCGTCGTCCCGCAGCTTGACGCAGAAGCGTTCACCGTCTTGTCGGACGGAATCGTCAGCGTCGGCGCGGTGTCGTCCTTGACAGTCACGGTGATCTGTATCTGCGTCTGGTTGTAGCTGTTGTCAACTGCGGTGAGCGTCAGCACCTGCTGACCGATGTCCGCGCAGGTGAAGGACAGTTTGGAAACACTGGTACTGCGAATGCCGCAGTTGTCGTACGCGCTGAGCAGAACCGTGTCCTTCGCGATGGTGGTGGTTCCGCCCGCGGAATCCAGGTACACCGTGAAGGACGGATGTCCGTTGATGATCGGACCGACGTTGTCGAGCACCGACTGCACCTCGTAGGCGCCGATATCCGGCAGCGGTGTGGCGTTATTGTCGCCGTTGACGTTACGGGGACTGCCACGCTGATCAGTCGTGCCGGCCGTGCCCGCGGCACTCGCCGCGTCGATAGCCTCGGAGCAGATCAGAAGCGCATGGGTCCGCGTGACGCCGCCGTTGAGCCGCAAATCGTCGAGCGCGGCTGAGGCAGGATCATCGCTCGTACCGGTCACGTCCGTTCCTGTCCAGCCTGAGCTGCCGTCGGTTTCACTGACAAGGTTGTGCCCCTGCGAACTGGCAGCGCCCCTGACCTGCGGTCCGATTGCTGCGCCGTTATCCGCAATCAGCGTGCGCTGCGGGCTGAAGCTGCCGCTCGCGTGCACACCGCCGCCCTGCGTGGCATTGTTGAAGGCGATGGTGGCGAAGTCTGTCGTCGCCGTGCCCGCGGTGCGCATTCCACCGCCATTGTTATCGGCGTTGTTTCCACTGATCGTGCTGCCGGTGAGCGTGACCGTTCCGGCGTTGTTGATGCCGCCTCCGCTGGAAGCATAATTACGCTCCAGAGTGGATTTGTCCATACTGAGCGTTGCACCCGAGGCAACAGCGACGGCGCCGCCGTTGCCCGTGGCGGTATTGGTGATGAAACCGCTCTGCGAAATCGCCGCCGTGCCGCTTCCGACGAACAGGGCGCCCCCGTCACCGCCCGCGGTATTGTCCGCGAACGAGGACTGCGATATGAGGAGCGCGCCGCCTGCCAGCGCGACCGCACCGCCGTGAATGTAGGATTCACAGTGCATGATGCGCGTCGCGGTGAGGCGCAGCGTGTCGAATTCCTGGTAAATGGCACCGCCGCGCTGTATCGCGGTGCTCCAGTGTATGATGCTGTTTTCGATGCTCAGCCAGCCGAAGGACTGTATGGCAGCGCCGTCGACGGCGCGACCCGAGGCCAGCGTCAGTCCCGAGAGCGCCATGGCCGCAGACGTGTCGAGCACGAAAATGCGGTTCAGATCGTTGCCGTTGAGTTCAAGATTATTTGAACCCGGTCCGCTGAGGATGAGGTCATGTCCGACCGTTATTTCCCCGAGATGAAGGAAGATTGTGCCGGTGAGCCCCGCATCGAAAACGATGCTGTCTCCGGCGGAAGAGTATGCGATGGCCTCACGCAGACTCGTCCCGGATCCGAGTGACGGATCCGCCGAGGCGTCCAGCTCATCGACAAGGGTAGTGACGGTATCGACCACACCGGAAGGGACCGGCTGCGCTTCCGCTCGCGGTGAGACGAGCAGACAGAGCAGCGCAAGCGCCAGGCTGCCGGTAAGGACGGACCGCGTTCTATTCGTAATTGCAGATATCATCGTGATCCTGCTCCACTGGTTACTGATGTAGTGTGTCGCGGAGATCGACTGATGAATCATACCATGCCCGTGCAGGCGCAGTGTCAGGAAGAAACCATCCTGACGCAGCTGCCGGTCGTGTTCGCGGCCGGCATGCGCAGGCAGTGCAGACAGTCAATCTCCAGCATCGCAGGTGTATGGAGAGAGTCCGATGACATGTGACTGTGGTGTATGACTGACGCAGTATACACATTCATCCCCCCGCAGAGACATACGCACTTGTGCGTATCCGTGGGTGATGATTGCAGATTTCGGATTGCAGATTACAGATATCAGATTACGGATATCGAGGGATCGGGCAGGTGGCGATGTATGATTTGAAAAATGGAAAGAAGGAAACATGCACCGGGGCGTCATCTTTCCATTCTTCCCTCATTCCATCTTTTATATCGCTCTTTCCGTCATCTTTTCATCACCTTCCGCGAATGGATGCCGTCGGGCGTGATGAGCAGCAGAAAGACGGGACCAGACGGGCGGTTCCGCATCGGCGCCGACAGCGGCAATCCTCCTGCGGGGATATCGCCCTCGTGGAGCAGCGTCGTGCGTCCGAGTGCATCGCTGAGCATGACGCGCACGTGCTGACCGGGCGTCCCGCTGATCGCGCAGTGCAGGACGTCTGTCACCGGGTCGGGCCAGGCGTCGAGCGACAGGTCCGTCACCGAAGCGGGTGGTGCGACGGGCACCGGATCTCCGACGATGTCGAACACATGCATGACCAGGCTGCCGTCGGCTTCGCGCACAAATTCGGTGATGTACAGGGCGTCGTTCACCGCGTCGAAGGCGGCGGAGAAGATTTCATGGTCCGCGCTGAAAAAGATGTCTTCATCAATGCGCACGGCGCCGTAGGGCTGGGGCTCGTGGGACTGCATGCTCCCGGCGGCCACGGCGGCGAGATCGGCGGGATCGTAGAGTATGATCATCGGGCGGAGGCGATGCGCCCGCCATCCCTTGCCGTCGGGATCGGTCGCGTCGAATTCCGGGTAGGGCACGTCTGCGATCACCCAGTCGTGCCGCATATGCTCGCCGTGATAGCCGTACCAGTTGTCCCCGTGCGCCTTGCGTCCGATCACCGCCACGGCATCCTGCCAGAGCCCCTGCACCCACGCGGCTTCTCGCCAGTCATCGCTGTGCCTGTACCCGTCGACAGCGTCCGGAAAGTGATAGTTGTCGCTGTTCTGCACCGAACCGTACTCCAGCAGCGTCGTGAATGGCAGGGCGCTGCCCGGCGCAGGCGGCGCGCTGCCCGCGGTGGGAACGGCATACATCGTGGGACCAAGTCCGCTGAGTCCGCCGTCCCTGCAGCGTCCGGTCACCAGCTGCCTGCCCTCGGTGTGCGCATCCGCCCAGTCCGCGGGCAATGCGAAGAGCCAGTCATTCATCTGCGCGGCGATGGGCGGCTGCGTCGCCGAGCCGACATACCACGCGCCGTCAAAGGGACCGGAAACAAGGTTCGCGGCCGGACAGCGGCTGATGCTCGCGCGCTTTTCCCCGCCGACGGTGTAATGGATGCTCCATGAGCTGTAGAGCATCTGTTCTGATACGAGATACTCGAGTCCCGTGCGCCAGATGTCCACGTAGTCCCAGCCGTTGACGTCGTCGGGACGAATGTCCACCGGCTGCTGCAGCACCGCGGCCACGGGCAATTCCTCAACGCTCTGCGCGGACGCCGCGGGTGCGGGGATGGAGACCTCCCCCACCAGGCCGTTTTCCGGCTGATTGAGATTCGTCACGAACAGCGATCCCGGGCGGCCGTCGCCCGCCCCCGAACCGGACTGTCCGCCGTCCCCGTCGGGATTGTATGCCACCGCTTCCCCGCCCCACTGGAAATCCTCGGGCAGGCGGAATGCGCCCGCGTAGTGAAAGTGCTCAGGCCGAAGCAGCGCGGCGCGGCCCGCGAACGCAGGAATCACCGGACGCACTTCCGCCGACGGCGGACTCTCATTGCCCATCATGTCGAGAGCGGTCACCGTGAATGCGTACGCATGCCCGGGCATGCAGTACACGGTGGTGTACTCCTCCTCACGTGTGTATCCCTCGACCTCCCCGTCCGCATAGACGAGATATTCCACGACGCCCACGTTGTCGGAGGCAGGATCCCAGCGCAGTTCCACCTGCGAATCGCTCACGCGCTGCACCGTGAGTCCGGTCGGAGCCGAGGGCGGCGTGACGTCCGCGTCTTCGAACAATTCTATTCTGTCACAGACCAGGAAGCGCTGCTGATCGCTGGCCCCCCATTCGACGGCGCAGTTGACGTTGACCAGGTCGAAGGTTCCGTCGGTTTTGTGCACGCCGTGATCGCGGACGGCGAACATGGTGCGCCCCGTCTCCCCGGGAGCCAGTTCCGTCCAGGTCTGACGGTAATCCGCCGCGCTGCGCATGGTGTACCATTTCCCTTCCGTGCTCCCGCCCTCCGCCCGGTCCGCGTCGGTGAAACTGATGCGCGCGGTCAAGCGCACGGTTTCTTCTGAGCGGTTGAACCAGGTGACCACGATACGATCCGAGGTGCTGAACTGTCGCGATGTGCCGCGCACGCCCATGTAATCCATGTACTCTTGCGCAGTGGCATCCGACACCAGTCCGGCGGGACCGTCCCCGGTGTACGTGAGTGTCCCTCCCATGAGCACCGTGTTCCATCCTGCAAGACCAAAGCTGTTCTGCCCGGCGCTCGCACCGAAATCCACGAGCAGCGACTGCGCCCTGAGGGGGGCAGCAAACAGAAAGAATGGAAGCGCAACAATGAGGATGCGACGGATGAAACGGAGCGTGGTCATGGGGACCTCCCGGATCTGATGCCGTTGCGGCGGCACGCAGCCGCCGGCACGGTCAATGAAAACGATGAGTACCGGAATATGCCGCCCGCGGGAAATAATCGCAAGAAGCAGAGGGCATTATCTTCTGCTTCCGACCACAGCACCCCGACACTTTCATGACATAAGATTGACCACGGCGTGACGTCCGCCGCAGCCGCGGAAAGTATACTGCACACAGAATTTTCCACAGAAGCTGCGGAGTCGCACATGTATCAGGTCGCCACAGTCACCGACCCCTCTGACTGGAAGCAGTTCGTCGCCGTGCAGCGCCGCCTGTATCGCCGGCAGCCTGCGGCCATTCCCCTTCCGGAGTTCGAGCTGCGCCGTCTGCTCGACCGGCGCGGAAATCCGGTGCTGCAGCGACGAACGCTGTACCTGCTGCTCGTACTGCGGGACGGGGATCCGGTCGGACGGTGTTCGCTGCTGCTGCCGCGCACCGACGGGGAAAACCACGCCCTCTTCGGTTTCTTCGAGTGCGTGCGCGATCAGCATGCCGCGGACGCCCTGCTCACGCGTGCGGAAGAACTCTGCGCCGCGCGTGGGGTGCAATCCCTGCACGGTCCGTTCAGTCCCGATACCGCCGGACTCACCGGTGTGCAGCTCGACCGCTTCGACGACGCGAACGTACTCGGCGAGCCCTGTGCGCTCCCTTACTACGCGCGCCTGTTCGAAGACGCCGGCTATGCGCTCGAGCAGGAGGGGCGCACCTGGCGCAGCACCACGCTGCGCGAGGATGCCGCAGCGCTCACGGCCGCGCTGCCCGTGCGCCGCTCCCGGTATCGCCTGGAAACCATCCCCTTTCCACGTCTGCGCGACGGTATCCGCGATCTCGCTGCGGTATTCGACGACGCCTTCCGCGAGAACTGGAGCAGGGACGCGATGACGCGCGAGGAATATTTCTACAGCGCCCAGTACCTGCTCCCCGCGTGGATACACGGCGGCATGGGCATCGTGTACGACGGTGCGCAGCCGGCAGGCGCCACCGTGTTCATGGCCGACATCAACCCCGCTTTTCGCTGCGCGCACCGTCTGCCGCGCGCCCTCACGCTGCTGCGGGCGCGCCGTCACGCCCGGAAGACGCGCCGCATCGTCGCCTTCGCCATGGGCATGCTGCCGCGGTACCAGAACTCCGCTGCGGGACTGCAGCTGGTGCGGCACTTCGCCGACATCGCCGGGCGCTATGATTGCATGCATACGACATGGATCACGAAAGGCAACCTGGGATCCGAACGCATCTGCGCCCGCTTCGGCCTGCAGCCCTGGCGCAGTTTCGGCGTGTACAGAAAGGACATCTGAGAGAAGCACATATACAGCACTGCCATATCAACTCACGCATGGAGGACATCATGAAACGACAATCGGCCCTGTTCATCGCGCTGCTGCTGGCGGCGCTGAGCATTCCCCTGCGCGCCCAGACCGGCGTGATCAAGGGCACCGTAACCGACAACATGACAGGCAAATCTCTGCCGGGCGTTCATCTGCGACTGCAGCAGCCGTCCGACGGCGCCTTCGTCACCGGCGGCTATACCGATCTTGACGGCCGCTTCCGCATCAACAGCGTCCCGCAGGGAAGCTACACTCTCGTGACATCCTTCCTCGGCAGCAAGACCGACCGTCAGTCCGTCACCATCGACGGCGGCGCGGTGGTCGACCTCACCATCCGCCTCGAGGAAGAAGTGCTCGACATGGGCGAAGTGGTCATTTCCGCTTCGCGGCGCAAGGAAAAAGTGCTCGACGCCCCCGCATCGGTCGCCGTCATCGGAGCGCGCGACATCGAGCAGAGCAACGCGGTCACCGCCATGGACCACGTGCAGGGCGTGCAGGGCGTGGACGTGGCGGAAAAGGGCGTCATGCAGCGCGAGTACGTCGCCCGCGGACTCAACAACGTGTTCAACGGCACCATGCGCACGCTGGTGGACAACCGGCTGACCAATCTCCCGTCGATGCGCGCGAACATCACCTACCTGCAGAGCGTGAGCGACGCGGATATCGACCGCATCGAAGTCGTACTCGGACCGGGATCCGCGCTCTACGGTCCCAACGTCACCAACGGCGTCACCAACATCATCACCAAATCCCCCTTCGCCTCCCGCGGGACGGATCTGACGCTCATGGGCGGATCGCAGTCGCTGATGTCCGCCTCGGGGCGTCACGCCGGCACCGTCGGCGGGCGCTTCGGCTACAAGATTTCCGCGGGCTACCTGAAGGCCGAGGACTGGGCCTACACCGACGCACGCGAGACCTATCCGGAGAACCGGGACGCGGAACGATACAACCTCGACGCACGCCTGGACTACCTCGTCGGCGATCAGAGCAGCATAACGCTCAGCGCGGGACAGAGCACCGCGGTGCGGGCACTGGACCTGACCGACAACGGTGCGGTACTGGCGAAGAATTTCAGCTTCTCGCACGTGCAGGGCCGTTTCACCAGCGGGAATTTCTTCGGGCAGGTGTACCTGAACATGAACGACGCCGGCGACACCTACCTGCTGCGTGAAAACCAGCTCATCGTCGACAATTCGAAAAAGATCGTCGCAGAGCTGCAGCATGCGGCAGAGCCTGCGGACTGGCAGCGCTTTACCTATGGCGTGGACATGTATCTCACGCGGCCGGAAACCGAGGGCACCATACTCGGGCGCAACGAGGACAGTGACAACGTCGACGAGTTCGGCGCATACGCACAGTCCGACACCCGGCTCATCGAGGGCACACTGAGCCTGCTGCTCGCAGGACGCGTCGATTATCACAGCGCACTCGAGGATCCGGTTTTCTCCCCCCGCGCCGGACTGCGCTACACGCCCGCAGAAAATCACAGCATCCGCGCGACGTACAACCGGGCCTTCCTCACTCCCGCCATCAGTGACCTTTTCCTGGACCTTGCAGTCACCGACGACGTTTTCGGAACGGGCTTCGATCCGTTCATGTACGGCCTCCGCAACGTGGGCGTCCCGGAAACCGGCTACACCTTCCAGCGGCAGAACGGCGAACTGCTTTTCCACTCCCGTCTCAGTCCCGATCCCGCCATGGGTTTCGGACTGAGCCAGGCGGGAGCGTTCTGGGACGCACCGTTCCAGGCCGTGCTGGCCCAGCTGCCCGCGGAGCTGCAGCAGCTGCTCGCCCCACTGCCCGCTCCCGATCCCTCGCAGGTCGGCGGTGCGCTCGCCGTTCTCAACATCGAGACAGAAGGTTTCGACCCGATCGATCCGTCCGCGGTGCGCGACATCGAGCGCCTGACGCCGACGGACCACCGGTCCTGGGAACTCGGCTACAAGGGTGTCGTCGCCGATCGACTGCAGGCCGGCGTGGACCTGTACTACTCCGAGTATGAGAACTTCATCACTCCCGCACGCGTCTCCACCCCGAACGTTTTCCTCGACCCGCAGGGGGCGTACGCCTACCTCCTCGGCTACCTCACCCCCATCGTGGGCAGCGATCAGGCACAGCAAATCGCCGCGCAGGTGGCCGAAGGCATGGCACAGATTCCCCTCGGCACGGTAACACCGGAACAGGCGGCAGACCGCACGGAGATTCTCATGATCCCGGTCAACTACGGGAACATCGACTACTGGGGCGTCGACGTGAACATGAAGGCGGAAGTGCTCCGCAACCTGAGCGTCGGCGGCACCTACAGCTATATCAGCCAGGTGTACTTCGACGATGTCGACGGGCAGGGACCGCTGTCGCTCAACGTGCCGCAGCACAAAGCCTCACTCTCATTGCAGTACACCGAGCCGGCGACAGGCATACAGGGCAGTGCACGCTACCGTTTCATCGACGGACACCGCGTCAAATCTGGCGTGTACGAGGGACGCATCGATCCGTACGGACTGATCGATCTCGGCGTTCGCGTGCCCGTGCCCCTGCCGCTCAATCCACATTTCGTGCTGGCCGTGCGCAACGCGCTCGACCACAAGCACGTGCAATACGTCGGCGGAGCGGAAATCGGCCGCCTCATCACCGGAAGCCTGCAGTTGCGTTTCTGACGCCGCGCGGACAGATATTTCCGAAAATTCGAAGAAATCTCCCATCACATGCACGGCAGGGACGGTCTTCCGTCCCTGCCCAACCTACAGAACAGAGGAAACGGAGCGGCATCATGCAGAACGCAGCCACAGGCGAGAGAACGAGCATTCGCGGCCTCGGCCGGGAGGTGCAGGGGTGGACGCTGTACGACTTTGGTGCCGCGTCCTTTCCTACCTCCGTGGTCACCGTATTCTTCGGTCCCTTCATCACCGGCATCGCGCACAGCGCGGCGGCGGACGGCGGCGTGCTGCATATGCTGGGCATGGCGATGCACCCGGGCGCCTATTACCCGTACCTGATTTCCATCTCCGTGTTCATGCAGATCTGTCTGCTCCCGCTGATCGGCGCGCTCGCCGATTACACGCGTATGAAAAAAGCGCTGCTCACAACGAGCCTGCTCGGGGGCAGTGCCAGCGTGCTGCTCATGATGCTCGTCGGAGACGGCGACGTGCTGCTCGGCGGCAGCCTTTTCCTCTCCGCGAATCTGTTCTTCGGCGCCTCGGACGTGCTGTATAACGCCTTTCTGCCCGATATCTGCGCCCCGGAACACCGCAACCGCGTCAGTTCCACGGGCTGGGGACTCGGCTATCTCGGGGGCGGCATTCTGCTGCTGCTGCAGTACGTCTTTTTCGGAAACGCGGCCGCGCTCGGACTCGAGGAACAGGAAGCCGCCGGTATCGCCCTGGCGAGTTGCGGCGCATGGTGGCTGATCTTCGGCGGGATAGGCCTCTCGCAGCTGCGGTCTCGCAGCACGGCACGCGTACGGACGGACCGGGGACTGCTGATCACCGCGGGATTTCGTGAACTGCGCGGAACGCTGCGCAGCCTTCAGCGCTTTCCCCAGACCCTGCTCTTCCTCGTTGCATTCCTGCTGTACAGCGACGGGATACAGACCGTCACCTCGATTTCCACGCAGTTCGGCCAGGAGGAAGTCGGTCTCAGCATGGAGGACCTCGCGGAAGTCATTCTCATCGTACAGTTCGTCGGCGTGCTGGGTGCCTGGCTGTTCGAGCGCCTGGCGCGACGGATCGGCACCAAGCGCAGCATACTCGTGTCACTTTCGGTGTACATCCTGATCACCCTCTACGCCTACGGTCCCCTGCAGAGTAAAACGGATTTCTATATCATGGCCGCTGCAACCGCGCTGGTGCTCGTCGGCAGCCAGGCGCTCAGCCGCGCGGCGTTCTCCCGCATGATTCCCGCGGGACGCGAAGCGGAGTATTTCGGCATTTATGAGATAAGCGAGCGCGGGACCAGCTGGCTCGGACCGCTGTTTTTTGGACTGGCATTGCAATACACCGGCAGCTACCGCATTGCCGTGCTCGCGCTGGCGGTATATTTCGTCGCCGGTTTCATTCTGCTTCTGCTGGTGAAGTTCCATCGTGCGGAAGCCGAGGCACATCCACCGGAACCTGATTCCCCTTCTTCTGCGGACATCCTCTCCGTCCCGGGGGCATAATCCCCCGGCCGGCCGCCGCTCATCGACACGGAATGCATTCACCGTGCTACCCCGCGCAAACAACCGACGGCGCGGCCGAAGGAATTCCATTTTACCGTACCGGTGTGTATCCGCCCGGTACGCCTTTCTTCGAAAACACGATCTGCCAGACGTGGTTCCGCCTGGCGCGGAACGATCCCGCGCTGCTTTTGAGGAAGTACTTCCACATGCGGTAGAAACGCTCGTCGTAATGATGATCGAGCTTCCCGTGCCAGTGCGCATCAAAATTATCGAACCATGCATCAAGCGTGCGGGCGTAGTCTACGCCGATATTGTGCCAGTCCTCGACGATGAAACGCTCTCCCGCGGCCGCGATCACTTCCGTTGCGGCGGGAAGATGGCTTCCGGGGAAGATGTACCGGTTCGACCAGGAATCCGGATCCTCGCGCGGCGAGCGTGTTCCGATCGTGTGCAGGAGAAACAAACCTTCGTCCTTCAGGCATCGGGCCGCCACTTCCATGAAGCGTCGGTAGTTTTTCGCCCCGACATGCTCGATCATTCCCAGGGAGACGATGTGATCGAACTGCTCGTCGAGATCGCGGTAATCCTGCAGCCGGAACTCCACGGGGTATCCGCTGCAGAGTTCTTTCCCGAGCGTCACCT
>CAJXSA010000020.1 GCA_913060595.1 uncultured Ignavibacteria bacterium | reverse complement strand
TGTGTCCGTGCAGAGGCAAGAACCGTGAGCGGGAGATTGCACAGGGACTGGAAACCTTGTACTTTTTGCCATGCGTCGGGTGCATATGCCCGGGAGCCTGCAGCCTGTGACAGCATGGGATGGGAGGGATCAGGTCCTGATATTCACCCCGGGCGCCGGAACCCCTATTGCGGCCGCGCGTGTTCTTTATGGGAAACACGGCGCGCTGCAAGGGCCGCCGCACACACCATGTAAAAACGAAGCACGTCTGATTGGAGGAAACATCATGGCCATATATATCACTGATGAATGCATCAACTGCGGCGCCTGTGAGCCGGAGTGCCCGAACACCGCCATATACGAAGGCGGGGCGGAATGGGAGCTGGGAGGAAAGACCTACGGGGAAGGTGACACCTCACCCGCAGGCGCTGACGGATTCTGGTCCGCCGATTTCTTCTACATCGCCCCGGACAAGTGTACCGAGTGCGAGACCTTTCATGATGAGCCGCAGTGCGCAGCCGTCTGCCCGGTGGATTGCTGTCTGCCTGATCCGAAACATGTCGAGACCAAGGAAGAGCTGGAGGCCAAGGTCAAGTATCTTGACGGGATCGGACGCTGATGACCTGGAACCAATTCGGTCGCTATGAAATCGCCGCCATCGAGACAGGGCGCTTCCGTCTCGATGGCGGTGCCATGTTCGGTGTTGTCCCGCGAAATCTCTGGGCAAAGAACAATCCCCCGGACGAGAAGAACCGCATCGCCATGACCATGCGCTCCCTGGTGCTCCGTGACCATGACCGCATCATCATCGTCGACGCCGGTGTCGGTCGCAAGGATTCGGAGAAATTCCAGGACATTTTCGCCATAGATTTTTCCGAGGTGAGCCTTGAATCGGGACTGGCAGGTCTCGGTCTGCGTGCGGAGGACGTCACAGATGTTGTCGTCACGCATCTTCATTTCGATCATATCGGCGGCGCCGTCGTGCGTGACGGTGATGTCCTGCGCCTGACATTCCCGCGCGCGGCGCATCACGTGCAGCGAACGCAATGGGAGTGGGCGTTCAATCCCTCCCAGCGTGACAGGGCGAGTTACATGCCCGACAATTTCCGACCGATTGAAGAAGCAGGACGCCTGCAGCTTCTGAACGGAGACGAGGAGTTGTTCCCGGGGATCTGGGTGGAAGTCATCAATGGTCACACATTCGGTCAGCAGCTGCTGCGGCTCACTGACGGCGATCAATCCCTCGTTTTCGCGGCGGACCTGATCCCGATGTCTTCCCATGTCCCGGAAGCATGGATCATGGGGTATGACTTGCAGCCGCTGGTGACGCTGGCGGAAAAACACCGTCTGCTCGCCCGCTCGGCGAAGTCTGGTGACATTCTCGTATACCAGCATGATGCATTCAGTGATGCCTCCCTTGTGCTGCGGGATGAAAAGGGATACCGCGCCACTGCGCACGGCCCGCTCGGCGACGTTCTGCTTGCTGCGGGTGCAGGAGGGGCCTGACATGGCGGAAACCCGCGTGCCAATCGCCCGCTATTCTACGCTGCGCGAGGGAGCCGGGATCTCCGTCCGTGTCCGAGACATGGAAGTGGCCGTTTTTCTCCGCGACGGCACAGTGTACGCCTTCGAAAACCTCTGTCCCCATCAGCATATTCCGGTGCTCGCTGAAGGAAGTCTCGATGGGGTCGTTCTCACGTGTCCCATGCACGGGTGGCAGTTCGATATTACCGACGGCCGCTGTGTGCACGCGTCCGGAAGACTGCGCACCTTCACCGTTCATCGCGATGGCGACGACGTGTGCATCGACCTGCCGGAGGAGGAGAAGGAGGCCTGGTGGTAATGTCACGCGCGGAGGCGAGTCAACTCATACGCCGCAAAGCACGGCATCTCGGTTTTTCGCATGTGGGATTCGCCCATGCCGAGGCACTCGGCGGGGAAGCTGCCCTGCTGCGGGAGTGGCTCGGACGCGGGTATCACGCAGAAATGCGCTGGATGGAAGGGAACACCGCACGACGCATCGATCCGCGCGAAATCGTCGAAGGAGCTGAATCCGTCATCTGCCTGGCGATGAACTACTACACGCCGCATGCGCATTCCGACAGCAGATCTCACGGGAAAATTTCCCGCTATGCCTGGGGCGACGACTACCACGACGTGATGGGGGAGCGACTGCAGGAACTCGAAGAATGGATGCAGGTGGAGTTTCCCGGCGTGCGCACACGGAGATACGTGGACACGGGGCCTGTCATGGAGAAGGCCTGGGCGGTGCGTGCGGGAATCGGCTGGCTCGGGAAGCACAGCAACGTGATCACGCGCGACCGCGGTTCCTGGATCTTTCTCGGTGAGATCATCACGACGCTTCCACTGGATTATGATGATGCGATGCGCGATTATTGCGGTACGTGCACGGCATGCATGGACGCCTGTCCCACCGGCGCGATACCTGAGCCGTACGTGATCGATGCGAATCGCTGCATCCCGTATCTTACCATCGAGTACCGCGGTGAGGATTTGCCCGCGGAGTTTCACGAAGGGCTCGGACGCTGGGTGTTCGGCTGTGACATCTGCCAGGACGTCTGTCCGTGGAACTCCTTTGCTGCTGAAACAGCTGACCCCTCTTTCCAGCCGCGGGAAGGCGCAGTCCGGCCGAATCTCGGGACGCTTGCGAATCTTTCCGACGAGGATTTTCGCGGCCGTTTTCGTGGCAGTCCTGTCGCGCGGGCCAAGGCAAAAGGCATGCGGCGCAACGCGCGAACCGTTTTGGCACAACAGGAATCATATACCGATAGATAACATTCTCAACGAACGCAGAAGCACAACCATGGAACATCGCAAAGTCATCATCATCGGATCCGGTCCCGCGGGACTCACCGCAGCACTCTACTCCGCACGCGCGAATCTTTCCCCGCTCATTTTCGAAGGAAATCAGCCCGGTGGCCAGCTCACCATCACGACGGACGTGGAGAATTTCCCCGGTTTTCCGGAGGGGATACAGGGTCCCAAACTCATGGACGAGATGCGCAAGCAGGCGCACCGCTTCGGTGCCGAAAGCAAATACGAGCACGTCACTTCCGTGGACGTTTCCAAACGTCCCTTCACCGTCCATGTCGGTGAGACGGTGTACACGGCGGACTCCCTGATCGTTTCCACCGGTGCCAGCGCCAGGCTGCTGGGACTCGAGAGCGAAAAGGAATACATGGGGTACGGCGTCTCTGCATGCGCGACCTGTGACGGCTTCTTCTTCAAGGACCTCGAAGTGGCTGTTATCGGCGGCGGAGACACGGCGATGGAGGAAGCGCTTTTCCTGACCAAGTTCGCAACCAAGGTCACGGTCATTCATCGCCGCGAAGAGCTCCGCGCCTCGAAGATCATGCAGGAGCGCGCACTCAAGAGCGGGAAAATCGAATTCAAATGGAATTCCGTGGTCGAGGAGGTCAAGGGCACCGAAGAGAACGGCATGAAAAAAATGACGCATCTCGTGCTCAAGAACACCCTGAACGGCGAACTCGAGGAATTCCCCGTGCAGGGGCTGTTCATCGGTATCGGCCACAAGCCCAACACCGAGCTTTTTGAAGATATTCTCGACATGGACGAGAGCGGCTACCTCGTGACGAAGGGGAAGAGCACGTACACGAACGTCGACGGTATCTTTGCCTGCGGCGACGTGCAGGATCATGTCTACCGCCAGGCCGTTTCAGCGGCCGGTTCAGGCTGCATGGCCTCGATAGACGCCGAGCGCTGGCTGGCGGAGCAGGGTATCGAGTAAATATCACGTATTATCCTTCCCAATGAGAACGGCCCCACAGCGGGGCCGTTTTTGTATATATCATTACAATTTAGACAGATAGGTATTTTTTACTTGCCAATATGAAATCTCCGCCATAGATTATGGGCGAAAATACCAGAGTATCAACCCTGATACTCGGGACCCATACCTCGCCTGGTAGTGTGCTCCCTATTTCCAAGATGTGCATTGAAGGCAAAGGGAAGAACAACTGCGAAAACCCTACACGGATTTCTCGAGTGTGTCTCACATAGGAGGTTTTTGTTATGTCAGGAAAAAGAACAATACCAATTATCACATTCTTATTATGCATGGGAGCTGTGCATGGTGTTGCGCAGGTTACCTCTACGGTAAATGGTTCATGGAACAACGCCAGCACATGGGGAGGGCTACCCGTGCCTACTGTTGGGCAGCACGTGGTCATCAATTCTGACGTAGTGTGTTCAACAAATCAATCCTCACAAGTATTAGCGTCAGTTACGATCACAAACAACGGGTCCTTGACGATAAACACAGGTGGCTACATACAAGTTGGATCCGGTGGCTTCACCAGGAAAATTGAAGTATATGGCTCCTTAACCATTAGTGGTTCTGGAATGCTTGGTGCTACCGGTGCACCAATAGACGTTTACGGAGCAATGGTTGTCAGTGCACCTAGTGGTGGACTAGATGGGATGCTCTCAGAACTCACAATTGCATCCAACGCAGTCTTAACCATGAATGCTGGAGAGGTCTGGTGTTCTAGCTTTTTCCTAGATCAATCCGCAGTTCTTAACGCCAATGGTGGCAACAAGATACGTGTTTTTGGTAACGCTACGGTTAATGGGGATATCGCTTGCTCAACTGGATTCACTTCTGGGACGGTGTTGCAGGTTTCTAGCAACTTAACAATAAACGGTTCTATCGGAGTCGGAGCTTCAACCTTCTCAACGAACTATATCGTGTCAGGAACTCTTGATCTGAATCCAGGATCTGAAGTAAGGTATCTGGCATCGGGTGATCAGACAATCAACTCGTCTTTGGTGTATCATTCGCTCAGTTTGGAAGGGAGCGGGAATAAGACCATTTCAAGTGCACTTAACGTGAATGATCAGTTCACAATTGAGGATACCGCCAAGCTCGTTAACAACAACCGCAACGTCAATTGCGGCAGCAACCTGATCAACAACAGCACCGCATCGCATGTGTTCGGGACGGGAACGTATACGTTTACGGGCACGACGATCGGGGGAACGCAGGCGACGGATCTCAGCGGTGCGACAGTGAACTTCAGCGGCAGTTCCATCGTGATCGGTGACCACAGCATCGGTGACGGTGCGGTGACGTTCTCGAATGTGAACTTCACGAACACGAACTGCAATGTGATTGTCGGGGCGAACGCCTACAGCGGCACCGTGACGTTCGGCGGCGCGCTCAATCTCTCGGGCGATAATGCGTCGCTGACCGTGCAGTCCGGGACAGTCGCGGCGAGCAGCATCACCGTCAGCGGAGCGAATTCAGCTGTGCAGTTCAGCGGCGGCAGCGTCGGCGTGAGCGGGAACATTATCGCAGGGAATGCGCTCACCATTCAGACGCCGGCGACCATCGGCGGCAGTGCGCATGTCGGTGGGAATTTCCTCCTCGGAAATACGCTGAATGTCACCGGGACGCTTGATGTCCTCGGGACGTTCACCATCAGCGGGGCCAGTGCGGCAGGGACCTTTGCCGGACTCGTGACAGCTTCCGGATCCGGGGTGAATATCGCCGACGGAACGAACGTGTTTTCGGGAGGCTTTACGCACAACAGCACGGCGATCGGCTCGAGCTGCACGATCGGTGGCAGTTATTCCGTCGGTCCATCGGGAACGGCGCTGACGACTCTGAACGCCGAGACCATCAGCTTCACCGGACAGGCGCCGGACTTCCACACACTGGTTATCAGCAATCCCAGCGGCACCGCGACTGCAACAGGTCGCGTTACGGTTCGCTCGACCATTTCTCTCGCGAAGGACCTGGTTCTCAGCACCGATACGCTGACGTTCGCTGCGACGGCTCCGCTCGTTTCGATTTCAGGCTCGGGGGAAATCATCGGTGCGGTGCGCAGGACGCTTTCCGCACTCGGATCGTATACGTTCAACGGAACACAGGCAACCCTGCAGGTTCCCGCACTTTCCGGTCCGGAAGACTATGTGTTCGTACTCGTCAGAACCGCACCGGACGCACAGGCCGTTTCCCGGTATTACGATATCGAGCGTATTCCGGGCGATGTGGTGCCTCCCGCGTACACATACACACTCGGCCTGCAGTACAGGGATACCGAACTGAACGGCAACACGGAAAACGCATTGCTGCTCGCATGCGGGGACCTGTGCACGGCAGGGGAAGATCAGTTCATGAAGGTCACCAGCAGCAACGTGCAGACGACGAGCAACACCGTGACCTACCATTTCGACGGTGTCATGAGCCTCAATCATCGCTATACGCTCGCGGATCTGAACGCTCCGCTGCCGGTGGAACTGACCGCGTTTGCCGCGAGGCGCAAGGACGCTGCGATCGCACTGAGATGGACCACGGCGACCGAACTGAATAATTATGGTTTCGAGGTCGAACGCGCGGAACGCAAAGACGGGGAATTTGTGATGATCGGCTTCGTGGAAGGCGTTGGGACCAGCAGCACGCCGCAGGTGTATGCGTTCACCGACGACGCACCCGGACAGGGCAACCGCTATTACCGTCTTCGCCAGGTGGATCGCGATGGCAAGAGCAGTTACTCACCAGTCGTCGAGGTGCACGCAGAGGAAGCGCCGATGCGTATTTCAAATTACCCGAACCCATTCAATCCGACCACAACAATCACCTTTACCGCGGCAGCCGACGGACATGCCATGCTGAGAGTGTATGATGCTGTGGGCAGGGAGGTTGCACAGCTCCACGACGCGGCCGTCCGGGCGGGAGAGAGCGTTTCGGTGCCTTTCGAAGCCGGAGAGCTTCCCGGAGGAACATATTTCTATTCCCTGGCAATTGGTGAATCCGTGACAACAGGGAAAATGCTGCTGACCAAGTAAGCGGTCTGCCGGCAAGAAAAAACCCTCTCGCATCAACGTGCGGGAGGGTTTTTATTATCCAGTGCATTGCGTGGCACACCGGAAGCTGCGCGAAACACGAGCTCACAATTCTTCCGTCAGTTCCTCGATTTCCTCAAATCTGCGCTGGATGCGGTCACGTCCGTCTTCAGTGAGACCTTTGAGGGACATGTTGCGTTTTGAGAGAACCCATCGGCTTTCCTTCGACGCGGTTTGCGTATCGCCGAGACGGGCGCTCATCAGCGCGATTTTCGCGCGAGCCTGGAGTTCGATATAGCGGCGATCGCTGACTTCGTCGTCGATGGATGCGACGATGCGCCGGTAGGCCGCGCGCGCGCCACGCCAGTTTTCTCTCCCTTCCTCTGCAGAAGCGAGTCCCCAGAGGAAAAGGCGGTTGTTCGGGAATTTTTCGAGCACGGCATTTGCGGTGCGAACGGCGGCATTCCAGTTCTCCTCCTCGATATAAATCCAGATCAGAGAATTTGTCGCCTGCTGCGCAGAATAATGCGCATGCCGTTCGGCACGGCGGAGCATGCGGATGCCGCTTTCCCGGTCGTCGTCGACCAGCGGCGTCCATGTCAGAAAAGACATGTTATTGCTTTTCCAGTATCTGTATGTCCCGACACCCGTCATCGCATCATAGGAGCGTGGCTGTGCCTCAAGGCAGTCCTCGAGATACCCGGTGGCCTTGAGTCCCTCGGAGAGGCCACTGATCCAATCCTCACCGTCACGGAAATGATAATAGGCGACATAACTGCGTGCCATGCCGATGTAGTAATTTCCCTCCGCACGCGTAGTGGCGTGGCCGGTCAGTGCTTCTGCGCGTGACTGCGCTCGTTCGAGAAGCTGCAGGTATGCGGGCATCTGTACCGGCACTTCCAGGTCGAGCGAAATCACCTGGAGGAGGATCGCCTTGTTGAGGTAGCCGGCAGGATGGTCCGGGTACTCTCGTATTGCCTGATCGAACACGGAGCGGGCGTCAGTGTATTGCTGCTGTCCGCTCAGATGAATGCCCTTCTGAATGAGGGCGTGCAGTGAATCATTCTCAATTTTCTGCGCGCTGATCGCACCGGGTATGAGAAGCAGTGCCAGAATGCAGGCGATGCGCATGCGTTCTATCATGTGTTCGAGTCCTCTCCGGTCTGCTCCGATGATTCTGTTGAGGCTTCAGGGGATGTCTCGGCTTCGACATTGGCGCCATCATCCGAGTTCTGCGGATTCCCGCGTTCCTCATCGTGGAAGTGTGCATGCACGCTGCGCGCGGTGGTCCAGCCCACATGGGCCGCGAGGTCCTCAAGCGAGGCATTCTCTACGTCGCGCACCGAGCCGAATGCGGTCAGGAGCGCGGCAGCGCGTTTGGGACCGACACCTTCGATTTCCTGCAGTTCACTTTGCAGGGTGCTTTTCTGCCTGCGTTCACGGTGAAAGGTCACGGCGAAGCGATGCGCCTCGTCACGCACGCGCTGCAGAAGCTTGAGTGCAGGTGAGGTTTTCGCGATGGTCATGGGGAGAGACTCCCCGGGAACAAACACTTCCTCGAGGCGTTTGGCGAGTCCGATAACGGGTTGAGAATGCAGACCGAGATCCTGCAGTACTTCCACCGCGGAAGAGAGCTGCCCTTTGCCGCCGTCAATGACGATCAGGTCCGGAAGTGCCTGGTCCTCGTCGAGGAGACGTGTGTAGCGCCGGTGGACCACCTCGCGCATGCTCGCGAAGTCGTCCACTCCTTCGACGGTGCGGATGGCGTATTTTCTGTATTCGCTTTTTCGCGGCTTCCCGTCGAGAAACGCGACCATAGAGGCGACTGTTTCCGCGCCCTGGAAATGCGAGATATCGAAACACTCGATGCGTCGCGGAGGCTGTGGGAGGTAGAGCGACTGCTGCAGCGCTTCCACCGCTTTCGGCAGGCTCTGCTCCGCTTTCAATTTCTGCAGCAGAATCTCATCGAGCAGAAAGGCGGCGTTCGCATGGCACATGTTGAGCAGCTTTAATTTATCCCCGATGCGCGGCACCGTGAAGGAGACACGGAGTCCGCATTTCTCACTCAGCCAGTCCTGCAGCGCTTTCGCGGATTCGAGCTCGATGCCGAGCACGATTTCCGACGGGATGTCCATTGTTTTCGTGTAGTACCGGTGCAGAAGGTGTTCGTTGATCTCCCCGTCATCCTCGATTTCTGCTCCGGTGAAGGGAAAATGCTGTTTCCCGACGATTTTGCCGTCGCGCACGCGAAAGACCACGCCGACCGCGTCCGCTTCGCGCCGTGCGACGGCGATGATATCCCTGTCCTTGAAATCCGACGCGGCCACTTTCTGCTTTTCCTGGTAGGTGCGCAGGGCCTGCAGCCGGTTGCGCAGATCGGCGGCGCGCTCGAAAGCCAAGTTTTCCGCGTGTGCAGCCATTTCATCTTCAAGATGTTTCTGCAGACTGCGGGTTTTACCCTTGAGCAGCTGCTCGACCTGGGCGATCATGTCGTTGTATTCCGCTTCGGAAACGAGTCCCTCGCAGGGGCCCTGGCATTTGTCGATGTGATAGTCGAGGCAGAGGCGCACTTTTTTTCTTTCGACGGTGTCGGCGTCCAGCCGATAGTCGCAGCTGCGTATGGGGAAGATGCTTCGAATCGTGCGCAGCATGAGGTGCATCGCCTTGACATCGGTATACGGTCCGTAGTATCGGGAGCCGTCCCGGATGATGCGCCGCGTGGAGAAGACCCGCGGATAGGGTTCCTGCGTCACAACGATGTAGGGGTAGCTCTTGTCGTCCTTGAGGCGGATGTTGTACCGCGGACTGTGCTCCTTGATGAGGTTGTTTTCCAGCAGGAGGGCCTCGACCTCGGAATCCGTGACGACGAGTTCGACGTCAGCGATCTTGGAGACGAGGATCTCGCGTTTCGGGTCGTACCCGCCTTTCTCCTGGAAGTAGGAGCGGACACGGCTGCGGAGATTCTTCGCCTTGCCGACGTAAATTATTTTGCCGTCGCTGTTGCGAAACTGATACACTCCCGGGGCCTTCGGGAGATGATCGAGCTTGAACTGGAGGTTGTCGGGATCCTGCTGTTCCGTCATGGCTTCGCCGGCAGGCTCACTCCGCTTTCTGGCACAATTCGACGAGGACGCCGCCTGCGGATTTCGGATGAATGAAGGCGACGAGGAAATTATCCGCACCCATGCGCGGTTCTTCATCGATCAAGCGGACGCCGGCATCCTTCAGCCTTGAGAGTTCGGCATGAATGTCGTCCACTTCAAACGCCATGTGATGGATGCCTTCGCCGCGCTTCTCAATGTATCGTGTAATGGGGGAGTCGTCGCTGATTCCCTGTGTCAGTTCAAGATTTGTGTCGTCTACATGAAAGCTGCTCACGTCCACTTTCTGTTCCTCCACGCGTTCGACATGTGAGGGGGACATGCCGAGCAGTGTTTCAAAAACGGTTTGTGAGCTGCCGAGATCCTTGACGGCGATACCGATGTGTGCAATGCGTTTGATCATTGGATGTGCTGCGCGATGTGAGAAAAAAACGAAACCGCAACTGCGGCATCATGCAAGTTAGCAAGAATGGAAAAAGAGGAAAAGGGAAAAGCGAGTGTGGCTGCGCGGACAAAAAAACGCTCCCGCTGTGTTTCACGGGAGCGTTGAAGAAAGTGACGGGACAATTGTCCCTTCTGCGCAGATCAGAGGAATTTATTGCATTTCCCGATCATGAGCTGCGCAGGGGAGCGAAGCGATTCGATATCCGTCTCGCGCAGCACGCGCTCGAACTGCTCACGGGCGTCACGGTAGCGCTTCATGCCGTAATAGGTTTCGCCCATCCAGTACACGCTGCGAACGCGCAGGAGGGGTTCCGGCGCCTGGTCGGCGATTTCCTGGAACACACTGAGTGCGGTGCTGTAGCGGCGGGCTTCGAAATTGTCACGTGCGATCTGGAATTTCTGCAGCCAGACCTCGAGATCCGGTTCTTCAACCTGCACGGGCTGCGGCGGGGGCGGCGGAGGAGCCTGCGGAGCGACCTGCTGGCCTCCGGGACGCAGATTCTTTCCGTACGTGGTCAGGGGCGCGTTGGTCGGCGCGACCATGACAAAACGGAAGTTTTCCGGGGTGAGGGATTTCAGGACGAAGCCGTGATAGGGGAAGTTGTACATTTCCCCTTCCTCGTTGACAACGTACTCGCCCTCGTTCCCGAAGAACTGCGTACGCGCAGTCGTCAGTCTCCAGCGATGTCCGTCGAACAGGTACTGGTTGTCGAGCGGCAGGTCTGCCGTCCCGATGATGCCCATTTCGATCACGCCGTAGGAACTCGGATTGAGAATGAAATAGTACGTTGAATTCGTGGGGGGGACATAGACGACCGGGGAGGTGCCCTTCTGGAAAATATAGGGGACGTTGCCGCGGTCGAGAATATTGCGTGCTTCACCCCAGGGCATGCCCAGTGTCACGCCATAGATGGACATGTTGAGGCTGGTCATGCCGTCTGGAATCTGAACAATGGACTGTCGAGCGATATCCAGCAGTGCCCGGCCCTGCGCGTTCGTGTGCGCGGGCGTGAGCAGCATCAGACTCATTACCGCCACAATCACCCAGGACGCTTTTCGGTGTGTGCATGTCCGGCGGGGATGTGCTGCAGTGTGAGTGTTCATAAGGGCCTCCGGAGTTGGATGGGATTCGTTCCTGATCGACTTGCCCGCATCAAAGCAGGCGGTCACGCAGTTCGACCTTCAGGTCGGCAACGCGGGGGATATCCACGCCCGGCTCCTTGTAGCCGATCAGATAATCCTCGTCCACCTTGATGCGCACCGTCCGGCGTCCGTAGGTGAACTTGACCGAGACGCGTGTGCGGATTTCCACCCCCTGCGACTCCACGGTTTCGTGAAGGTACTCGGTTTTCATGTACCCGTCGTCCTTCGACAGGGTCTCGAACTGATAGCCGCGTGTCAGCAGGGCATCGACCACGACGCGCCATGCCTCGTTGTAATCCAGACCCTCACGCACCTCATAGGTGATCCAGTTGTTCTCGTTCTCCGAGACGATCGGCTGGCATCCGTTGACGAAGGGAAGCAGCAGCAGGATGACGAGGGATGAACGGATAAGGTGTTTCATGTGCAGGCTCCTGATATGTGTGGCAGTGATGTTCACGTAGGAAGAGGTCAGCGTCCGATGAGACAGCGTTCCAGCAATTGCATGAGTTCCTTGTGCAGTGCCTGCACGGACGGACGGGCACTGGCCGCCGGAGCGGGCTGCCGCTCTCCTTCATAGTTGAAATCCCTCAGCTGCGGGTCCTCACCCTGCATGCTCTGCTGGTTGCGAATGCGCAGCGTCGAGATGTAATTGGAGGAAAGGCAGTACAGGTGGGAGAGAGAATCAATAACTGCGACATTGGCGTCGTAGTATTCTTTCGCCGTGGAGGTCGCAGTCAGGGTCGGCCACGGTCGCGGAGATTCTTTCCGCCCGTCGTCCCACGCTGTTTTTTCGTACTCCATTCCCTCACGATGCACGTTCTGCACGGGAGGGGGAGGCGGCTGCACACGCTGCTGCTGCACGGGAGACTTCGTCGCGGCACGCTCCCAGGATGCTTCTATGGAATTATCCGACTGCGCCGAAACGACGGCAGGAAGCATGAAAAGGGAGAGCATGCACGTGGAAAGCGTTGCACGAAGACGGTTCATGGAAACCTCTCTACTATGATAGACTCGTCCGGTGAAGACGAGATGCAATGATCTTCTTCAGAGAACGCGGCCGGAATATGACGTGGACAAGCTCCAGAATCGGGGCCCTCTGTGTTCGGAATACACTGAACCTAGTCATGAACGGGAAAAAAGTCAATAGGAAGGTCGCATTAAGCTCTCAAAACTCTATAATGTCCACTTCCTAGCCCGTTCACCATCGCGGGGTTAGAGTCCGCGAGTTCGCACTATTCTCGAAGTTACGCGCGCTAGCGTGCGCAGGTCGCACCATCTACTGCTCAGGCTCGACGAACTCTGCGTTTTTGTTGTCGATATCCTGATCCACGGCCACCCGGGCCACATCCGCGATGGAATCGCCTTCACGCAGGTGTATCAGCCGCACGCCCTGCGTGTTTCGGCCCATGACGCGGATCTTGCGCACGTGCTGTCGTATCACCAGTCCTTTCTCGGTGATAATGACGATATCGTCCTGGTCGGACGCTTCCTTGATGGAGATGACGGGGCCGGTTTTCGCCGTCACGTTCATGGTGATGACGCCTTTGCCGCCGCGTTTGGTGAGGCGGTACGAGGAAACCTCGCTGCGTTTGCCGTACCCGTTTTCAGCGACGACGAGCACATTTCCGTTCGCGCGGCCGACGATCATGCCGATCACAGCGTCATCTTTCGCAAGGGAGATGCCGCGCACGCCCGTCGCGCTGCGTCCCATGTCGCGCACGTCGTCTTCATGGAAGCGGATTGCCTGACCCTGCCGGGTTGCGACGAGGATGTCGTTTTTCCCGTCGGTGATTTTTGCATCGATGAGATTGTCTTCCTTCGACAGGTTGATCGCGATGATGCCGGTCGACCGCGGATTGCCGTATGCGCTGAGAACGGTTTTCTTCACCGTTCCGCTGGCAGTGACCATCATGATGTACTGGTCGTCGGTGAATTCCTTGACCGTCAGGAAGGCCGCAACGTTCTCGTCTTTCTGCTTGCTGATAAGGTTGATAATGGCGCGTCCGCGGGCGGTGCGTCCGCCTTCCGGCACTTCGAACACCTTCAGCCAGTAGCAGCGGCCTTTGTCGGTGAAGAAGAGAATAAAATGGTGGGTGGACGCAACGAACATATGTTCGACGAAATCATCGTCCCTGTTCGCGGAACCGGCGACGCCCTTGCCGCCGCGTCCCTGCCGGCGGTAGGTGCTGAGCGGTGTGCGCTTGATGAAACCCTGGTGACTGATGGTAATGACCACGTCTTCTTCGGCGATCATATCCTCGAGCCGGAAATCCGCATAATCGTAGATGATTTCCGTCCGTCGGTCGTCGCCGTACTTGTCACGGAGCGCAGTGAGCTCGTCGCCGATGACTTTCCAGCGCAGGGTGGCGTTCTCGAGTATGCCGCGCAGATAGGCGATGAGCTTGATGGTCTCTTTGTATTCATCCTCGATTTTCTTCCGCTCGAGTCCTGTCAGCCGCTGGAGACGCATGTCAAGGATGGCCTTGGCCTGGATCTCGCTGAGCTTGAATTTCTTCATGAGGTTGTTGCGGGCGGACTCGACGTCGCGAGATTTCTTGATCGTCTCGATGACTTCGTCAATGTTGTCGAGGGCGATGATATATCCTTCGAGGATATGCGCGCGCCGTTCCGCTTCCGCGAGTTCGAAGCGCGTGCGCCGTACGACCACCTCGTGGCGGAAATCGAGAAAATGCTGCATCATCTCTTTGAGCGTGAGCACTTTGGGGCGGCCGTTGACAAGCGAGAGCATGATGGCGCCGAAGGTCACCTGCATCTGCGTGTGCTTGTACATGTTGTTGAGCACAACCTCGGGATTGCCGTCGCGCTTGATTTCGATGACGATGCGCATGCCGTCCCGGTCGGATTCGTCACGAATATTGCTTATCCCGTCGATTTTGCCTGCCTTGACCAGATCGGCTGTTTTCTCGATGAGGTTCGCCTTGTTGACCTGGTACGGGAGTTCGCTGATGATGATGTTCTCGCGCCCGTTTTTCATGGTCTCGATATTGGCGCGACCGCGCACGATCATTTTTCCGCGTCCCGTCAGATAGGCATCCTGCACGCCCTGATACCCGAAGATGATGCCTCCGGTGGGGAAGTCGGGAGCAGTCACGTGCTTCATCAGGTCTTCGGGACTCAGATCCGGATTCTCGATCAGGGCAAGCAGTCCGTTGACGATTTCGGTGAGATTGTGCGGAGGGATGTTCGTGGCCATGCCGACCGCGATTCCGCCCGCCCCGTTGACGAGCAGCTGCGGAAGAAGCGCGGGAAGAACGCGCGGTTCCTGCAGCGAGTCATCAAAATTGGGGGCATAGTCGATGGTGTCTTTCTCGAGATCACGGAGCATTTCGAGCGCGATCGGGGCCATGCGCGCTTCGGTGTAGCGCATGGCGGCCGCGGAATCGCCGTCGACGGATCCGAAGTTCCCCTGTCCCTGCACGAGCGGATAGCGGAGGGAGAAATCCTGCACCATGCGGACCATGGTGTCGTACACCGCGGAATCACCGTGCGGATGGTACTTTCCAAGCACTTCACCGACGATGCGGGCGGATTTCTTGAATCCCCGCGTCGGCGTCAGGCCCAGTTCGTTCATCCCGTAGAGAATGCGCCGATGCACGGGTTTTAGTCCGTCACGCACGTCGGGGATGGCGCGGGAGACGATGACGGACATCGAATAATCTATGTACGAGCTTTTCAGCTCGTCCTCTATGCTGACGCGAAGAATTTTTTCTGAAGAGGTGGACATGCGCGTAATCAGGTGTGGGGAAGGGGAAACATATATCGTTAAAATGTACGAAAAATCATGGATTTTTGAAAGCAGGGAAATCGCTGAAATCCCTGTGCCGGGCGGGGTGCGGAGCGATTCGGCTTCGTCCGTCACGGGGTCCGCGGAGGGGGACGTGATCGTGCCGCAGCCAGCTGGGCACGGGTGCGCGATGTTTTCCCGGATTGTTTTTCTCCCCTCCACCGAACATATTTCAGGATATTCGCTTTTGAACCCAATGTGCGGACGACACGCAACTCATGGCTGAACACAGCGTACAGGAAATACGGGAAGCCTTCCAGGAACATCTCTCGACGCAGGGCAAGCATCAGAACACGATTCGCTCCTATGCGAATGATCTGAAGCAGTTCATGCAGTGGAGCAGGAGTTCTTTCGGTGACGCCTTCGCGCTTGCGGAACTGACGCGCAGCGATGTCCAGGACTACCGCACCTTCCTGCTCACGCGCAATTCCTCTCCTGCGTCCGTCAACCGCAAAATTACCGCGCTGCGGCAGTTCTTCGAGTACTGTGTCGCCCAGGCGATCATGAAGGAGAATCCTGCGGCGGATATTTCCGGCATCAGTGCCGAACCGCGTGCGCCCGCAGTGCTTCCGCGCAAGGACGCCCTTTTGCTGGCACGCACGGCGGAACGCAATCCAGGTCCCCTCGAAGCGGCGGTTATCCTGCTCCTTCTTCACAGCGGATTGCGCAGCAGTGAGCTGTGCGCGATGACGGTCGGCGATGTGCACCTGACGCCGCGTGAGGGACGAGTATTCATCAAGGGACAGCGGGGAAAAACGACGCGCTTCGTGTTTCTGTCCACCCGTGCGCAGAATGCGCTGCGACAGTACATGCGCTGGCGCGGTGTTTCCGTGATGGCCAAGCGCCTGCGCAAGGAGCCTCTGTTCATCACGTACGAAGGGAACCCGCTTACGCAGCAGGCGGTCGATCAGCTTGTCAAGCGTGTGGGACGCAGTGCGGGACTGCCCGACATCACCCCCTCCATGCTGCGGAATACCTACGCCTCCAACGCCCTGCAGTCGGGCAAGTCGCTGGACAGCCTTGCCCGCGCCATGGGGGTCTCCTCGGTAAAAACCCTGCAGAAACTGAAAGAAGAGCTGGACGACGGGCAGGAGCGCTGATTCATGCCCGTTATTCCCCCCGATGAACTGCTGCGCATGTACGCGTCCGGGATTTTTCCCATGGCGGACGGGAGGGACGGGCCCATCATGCTCTTCAGTCCGGATCCCCGCACCATCATAGAACCTGCGCAGGTTCATATCTCCCACAGCCTGGGAAAGATACTGCGTGCGCGCCGCTACACGGTGCGCATGAACAGCGCATTCGAAGAAGTGATACGGAACTGCGCGGCGCGGGAGGACACCTGGATTTCAGAGGACATCATCACATCGTATCTCCAGCTGCACGATCGGGGGTACGCGCATTCCGTTGAGGCGTGGTACGGTGAGGAACTGGCCGGGGGACTGTACGGAGTCTCGCTTGCGGGGGCGTTTTTCGGGGAGTCAATGTTTCACGCACAGCGTGACGCATCGAAGGTTGCGCTCGTCGCGCTCTGCCTCCGCATGGAGCAGCGCGGCATGCCGCTGCTCGACGTGCAGTACAGCACGGCGCATCTGCTGCGCCTGGGTGCCGTGGAAGTTTCGCGGAAGGAATATCTCCAACGGCTGGAAACGGCACTCGCACTTCCGATGACGTTCTATCCCTGATTTTTCTTCCCCCGCTTCAGCATACGCTGCAGCGGGAATGTCTCAGACGTCCTCGAATGCCTTTCCGAGCAGCTGCTCGGTTATTTCTCCCGGAGCAGGCAGTTCGACGAGCGATCCCTGCCGGCCGAGCACATACGCGGAGACGGCGTTGGCAAAGTAGGTGGCATTTGCCAGTTCCTTGCCGTTGTTCATGGCGTAATACAGGGCGGCGTGCCAGGCATCGTGCACACCCGCGGGATCCACCACCTCCGCCTCCACGGCAGGGACACGGACGACCTTGCTCCCGTCAGAGACCAGGGCACCGTGCTTGCCCATGGTCATGACCACGGTCTGTGCGCCCATCTCATGATAGTTCTTCAGATGATCCTCTCGGTTTCCCTTGCCGAACAGGTGCTCCGCGTCATCGATGGTCGGCGTAAGAATGTCAGCAAACTGCAGGGTTTTCTTGATGGTGGTGTGTGCTTCGTTCCTGTTGCGCCAGAGGGCCGGTTCGTAATAGGGCTGCAGGACGGTCGTGCTGTCGAATTTTTTCGACAGGCGCAGAATTTCGAACACGCTGTGGCGTGCAGGGTGCTTCCACAGCGAGAAACCGCTGCCATGCACGATGCGTGAGCTCTGCGCGAGAGTCACGTGCTCCTTGGTGTTGTGCAGCTGCCAGTCGGCGAGGCGGTAATAGGATGTCTGCACGATGCGGCCGCTGCGCGCCGCAAAGAGCAGGCTGGTCTGGTTGTCCCGCGAGAACTGCATCGCGGTGGCGTTCACCTTGTGATGACGTAGCGTGTTCTGGACATACGTTCCGAGCGCATCCGCGCCGACGGATGCAATGCAGTTGCTCTTGCCGCCCAGCATGTTGTAATAAATGGCAATCATCGTGGCGGAACCGGCGATGCGGCGCGTGAACTGCGAGGCGTCAGGAAGCGTGCTGTCTTCCGCTCGCATTTCCACCAGGGCTTCGCCCACCGTGGTTACGTCATAGATTACCTGGGGGGGTACCTTGAAATCATTCATCCCTTTTCTCCTGTGCAGAGTGTTCCCGGCCGGATTCTGTGAGGCCGCAACACCAATAATTCAGATTGGTCGGACGCAGGAAAGTATGAATATCTCCGTATATAGTCAAAACTGCCCGCGCGGGTTTGTCGGGGCCGGCCACCGATGGCTCGTGTGAAGGCCTGCGCACCCCGCCTTCCTTGGATATTAGGGCCTCGGAGAATATATTCATCTGTTTATGGTAGCAGAGCGTATTCGGCATATCGAAAAGCGCATGGCCGACGCCTGCGTCAGAGCAGGGCGGGACCCGCAGGATGTGGCACTGGTGGCTGTCACGAAGACGCAGTCACCGGAAACCATTAACGAAGCGCTGCGTGCCGGCCTCACAGATATCGGTGAAAACAGGGTACAGGAGCTTCTCGGAAAGAAAGACGACCTGCAGCCTCACCGTATGCACATGATCGGACATCTCCAGCGCAACAAGGTCAAGAACCTGATCGGAGATGTGGTGATGATCCACTCGGTGGATTCCGTTGCGCTCGCCGCGGAAATCGGCCGTCGTTCGGAGGCGGCGAATTGCACGACGGACATTTTGCTCGAAGTCAACACGAGCGGGGAGGAGTCCAAGTTCGGTTTTGCGCCCGATGCGCTGCAGAACGCTGCGCAGGAAATATTCCGAATACCGAACGTGCGGCTCCGCGGGCTGATGACTGTCGCTGCATTCGTCGATGACGCCGAGACGGTCCGTCCCGCCTTTCGCCAGCTGCGGCAACTGCGTGATGAGCTGGCCGCAGCATATCCGGACGCGCCGCTGACGGAGCTTTCCATGGGCATGACAAACGATTTCGAGGTGGCGATCGAGGAGGGGGCGACTCTGGTTCGCATCGGCAGTGCAATTTTTGGACCCAGATCATGAGGTGTTCCCGTGAACGCTGAGACCATCGCAGGAAAAACTTTTTCCACCGTGAAAAAAGGGTGGAATCCGGACGAAGTGCATGCATACCTGAGAATTCTCGCTGAGGATCTCGTGGCCATGACGGATGAGAACGCCGCGCTGAGGACGGAAATCCTTCGCCTCGAGGATCAGCTCGTGCAATCCCGCGAAGTGGAGGGCAAGGTGCGCGGCATGCTCACCGAGATGAAGTCTGCGTCGAAGAAAATGGTCGGACAGGCGGAGGCGAGCGCGGCAGCCATGTCCTACAAGATCGAGCAGGAGCGCAAAGCGGTTCGTGACCATGCGAAGCGTGAGGCTGCCGTGATCATCCGAGATGCAGAACGGAGGGCCGAACGTCTGCTGATGAAGGGAAATGCGCGGCTGGACGCGCTGAAGGAGCAGATCGAGCTTCTTGAAACGAAGAAGCTTGCATTGATCACACGTATCAAGTCCATCCTGCGATCGCAGGTCGACTTCCTCTCGGCGCTCGAACATCCGCGCGGCGGTTCGCTCCGATCTGCGCTGACACGGTCCACGCGTACGCGCGAGGGGATTGACGCCGAAGCGGTGGACGAGATCATCGAACGACTCGATCAACGGGAGAGTGAATTATGACAGAACTTCGCGCCATGATTGACGAAGCGGTGGCGCATATCAGGAAAGAAACGTCGACCGTTCCCGCTGTCGGCATTATCCTTGGCACCGGGCAGGGCGGACTTGTCCAGGAGATCGAGTCGGAAGCGATACTCGATTACGCGGACATCCCGCATTTTCCGATCTCGACGGTGGAATCGCATCACGGAAAACTGATCCTCGGCACACTCGCAGGCGTTCCTGTGGTTGCCATGCAGGGCAGGTTCCACTTCTACGAAGGGTATTCCCTCAAGCAGGTGACCTTCCCGGTGCGTGTCATGCATGCGCTCGGGGTACGCACGCT